>CAYGVZ010000102.1:0-9290 GCA_964353475.1 uncultured Pirellulales bacterium
ACAAGGTCGAAAAGAATGTTGATGATAATTTTCCTCGAAAGTTGCGACGCCTTGGCAACGAGGTATTCATCCAGCTTTGACTCATTCATCGCAGGGATGACGTCAACGGCGATTTCGATTGGTTTTTTGGCGGATAGGTAATCGGTCAAGTACCTGCTCAAGTCCTGCGCCGCAGGCCCGCCGATGCCGTCCTGCGTAAAAAGCATCGGGCCATTTACAATGACTTTTTTGCCCTCGACGGTCGCGGATATTTTCACGTTATCGAGTGATGTCCCCGCTAATTCTGCGAGCCATTTCTCGCCTGCGACAAGCGGGACAAGGGCAGGCCTGGGCGGGATGATTGTATGGCCCAATCGACGCGCAAACTCATAGCCATCCCCCCTGCTGCCGGTTTGCGGGTAACTTGCGCCACCTGTGGCGATGATGAGTTTCTTTGCGGAGATTGTCTCGCCGGCTGTACGAACCAAAAATCCATCGCCACTTTTCTCGACGGCGATTACCGAACCATCGAAAATAAACTTTGCGCCTGATTTCTTTGCCTCGGCGACAAGAATATCTCGCACGTCGCCCGCCCGTTCGCTTGCGGGAAATACGCAGCCATCGGGAAATTCCTTTGTCTCCAGACCTGCGTCGGCGAAGAATTTGCGGACTTCATCAGGCGGAAACTCATAGAGACAGTGGCGGAGGAATCGGCCATACCTTCCGTAATCGCGGACTAGGTCCTGGACGCCGCCGGCGTGGGTGAGATTGCAGCGTCCGCCGCCGGTAAGGAGGAGCTTTCGCCCTGCACTGCCGTTTCTTTCTATAACCAGCGTCTCTGCACCCGCCTTTGCAGCGAATATCGCCGCCGTCAGGCCGGCAGGCCCGGCACCGATAATACAAACCTTTGTGCTCATATAGTTTTGCCGAGTGTATCGTCAGGATAAGCTGGTGTCAAACTTGTGCGCAAGGGACTTGCAAACGCCGGGCATTGGCATAAAATGAGCATAGCAGGTAATTGACTTCGGGTAAATTGAAGGAGCAAGAAAAATGTCGTTATCACGGCGGAATTTTATCAAGGGAACGGTGGCAGCAGGTGTGGCAATTGCTGTGCCGAATATACTGGGGGCGGAGAAAGATAAGAAGTATAAGACGGCCCTGATTGGGTCGGGCTGGTGGGGCAAGAACATCGTGCGCGAGGCGATTGCGTGCGGCCAGTGCAAGATTGTGGCCCTCTGCGATGTTGACCAGAAAATGATAGATGGGGCGGTGGAGGAAATAAACAAACTCACCGGCGATACGCCCGCCAAGTACAAGGACTACCGCGAGCTGTTAGAGAAGGAAAAACCGGAGATAGTGATAAACGCAACGCCGGACCACTGGCACGCATTGATTACAATTGCGGCGTGCAAGGCCGGGGCGGACGTCTATGTTGAAAAGCCCCTCAGCCATACGATTCTCGAAGGCAAGGCGATGGTCAAGGCGGCCCGCGATGCGGACAGGGTCGTGCAGGTGGGTACACACAGGCGGGTATCGCCGCACTACATCTCCGCCAATAAATTCCTCAAGGAAGGCAAGGCGGGCAAAATCGGGATGGTTCGCGCGTTCGCGCATTACCATAACCCGGGCAGGTGGAGTCCACAGGACAGCGACCCGCCGGAAGGGCTTGACTGGGATTTCTGGTGCGGGCCTGCGCCGCTGCGAAAATATAACAGGCGGATTCATCCCGGCGGCTTCAGGATGTTCCTCGATTACGCCAACGGGCAATTAGGCGACTGGGGAATACACTGGTTAGACCAGATTCTCTGGTGGACAGAAGAGAAGTACCCCAAGGTGATTTACTCGACCGGCGGCAGGCACATAATGCAGGACAACACCGATGCGCCGGACACGCAGGTTGTGGCTTTCCAATTTGATTCGTTCACGGCGGAATGGGAGCATCGGTTCTATGCAGCCAACGAGGCCGAGAAACACAACGTCGGCTGCTACTTTTACGGCACAAAGGGGACATTGCACGTCGGCTGGATGGACGGCTGGACGTTCTATCCGCCCAAAGACGAGCACCACCACGACGATGAATCAGGCCAGGAACAGAAGCCGCCTGAGCCGATTCAGCACGAAGACCCGAAAATGCACACGCGTGATGCCCACAATATACCCGAGCTGTGGGCCGATTTTATGAACGCCGTCAAGACAAGACAAAGGCCGCTGTGCGACATCGAGATTGGCCATCGCTCGACGAATATGAGCTTGCTGGGGATGCTGTCACTCAAGCTCGGCAGAAGCATTAAGTGGGACGGCGAAAAGGAAGAAATCATCGGCGACCCCGACGCCAACAAGCTGCTCAGGCGCGAGTATCGCAAACCCTGGGTCTATCCTGACGTATAGCAGATGTGGCTGGACAACGCGTGCTACACAGCAAAGGGTAGTGTTCCAGAGCGCCAACTCTACCCTGCGAATCCCTGAACCACCCGGAAGGGAGAGAAGATACTCATTTTTTGCTTGCATCTACGGCGTACCTGTTGTATTATACTTTTGGTTGAGAAAAATGTGTGGGGGCGGCGGAGATAATATGGTTTGATGATGAATAAACAGCGCCTAAGACGTACACCGACAATAGCGATTATGGCACTGGTGGTTCTTTCCACGGCTGTTCTCTGCGTTGCAGGTGAAGCAGACGAGGATAGCAACAAGCCGCAACAAAGCACGACGGGGCCGGTGCCGCCGGCGGGAGTGGAACCGAAGGCACTAAGAGCATTCGCACAGGATTTCAATACAGTGGTGCTGTCCGTACCTGCGTATCTATGGCAACACGGTTGCGGGCCGACTGCGGTGGGGATGGTCGCAGGATATTTTGACGCCCGGGGTTACGATGATTTGATAGGTGGTGATGCAAGGAGCCAGACCTATGATGTCAATCAGGCAATTGCATCCGAAGGCAACATTGCCAACCCCAGACACTACGAGGACTACAGCCAGCCCATAGACGACTCTTTCACAGGGATACTGGCAGACAAATCTGCACCTCCGGCAGGAGACGAACATCCCAGCGATTGCATCGCGGACTTCATGAAGACCTCCTGGTCGAGTGTAGGAAATTACTACGGCTGGAGCTGGTCGAGTGATGTGGGCGCTGCATTTATATCGTTCGTCAATCAGCGCGACGTCAGGTATTCCCCGCAGGTGCAGCAATACACAATGCCGAGCATGTTGACCTGGGAGATAATGACAAACGAGATAGACAATAGCCGGCCTATGGTATTTCTGGTCGATACAGGGGGTGACGGTGACACCGACCACTTTGTGACGGTGGTCGGGTATCGCAGCAGCCCTGCACAGCAGTATGGATGCCTCGATACGTGGGAACCTGCGGGGGTTGTGAGATGGTGCGATTTCAAGGCGATGAACCTGGGCCAGCCCTGGGGAATATGGGGCGGCTGGTCGTTCAACTTGGCCCCACTGGCTGCCAGCAGGCCCCTGCCGCCGGATAATGGCTGTGGCGCAGGTGAAGATGTTGTTTTAACCTGGACGGCTGGGGTGGAGGCCGTTGCGCATGATGTATATTTCGGAACCGATTTTAATGAGGTGTGTGACGCAGACATCAACGATGCGACCGGCATATATCAGGGCAGGTCTGATGTTAATGACTATGAGATATACGGGCTTGGGCCGGACAGTTCTTACTACTGGAGGGTCGACGAGATTGACGCCAACGACCTGAACAATCCTGTGAGAGGACCGGTTTGGATCTTTACAACTATCAAAGTGGTGCATGTGCCCGAGCAGTATCCGAGCATCCAGGCGGCGCTGGATGCCGCACTGGACGGAGTCACTATTGGAGTTGCCCCCGGCAGATACCTCGAGAAAGTCGAGTTCAGAGGAAGAAATGTTGTCCTTACATCGCCGGACCCAAATGACCCGTGTGTGGTGGCGGCCACGATTATCGACGGCAACGGCACGGGGCCGGTTGTGACATTTTCGCATGGGGAAGATGCGAACTGCATATTGACCGGCTTCGTAATTACCCGCGGCAATAGCTCGAAGGGAGGTGGGATTTACTGCGCCAGCAGCACCCCAACAATAACCAACTGTAGAATCATCAGCAACGCTGCGCAGAACGGCGGTGGGATGTACAATCTGCTGGCCGGACCCACCATAATTGGATGTCGTTTCATACAAAACTCCGCAACCAGCAACGGCGGGGCAATGATGAGTGACCAGAGCAACGTGGCATTGACCAATTGCCTGTTCAGCGCGAACACCAGCAGTTTGGCTACCGGCGGGATGAGCAGTACCAAGAGCACCGTCACACTGGTAAACTGCACGTTTAACAAGAATGTGGCGACGGGGTGGGGAGGCGCTATGGGACTTTTCGCCGGCTCAACGGCGACTCTTACCAACTGTATTCTTTGGGGCGACAGGCCGAATGAGATATATAATACCCTGAACAGTAGCGTGATGATGACCTACGGTGACGTCCAGGGCGGCTGGCAGGGGCTGGGCAACATCGTCTCTGACCCGTTGTTTGCAGATGCAAACAACGGTGATTATCACCTGATGTCAACGGCAGGCCGCTGGGACGATGACGCCAACGACTGGGTACAGGATGCCAATACCAGCAGATGTATCGATGCGGGGCATCCGGGCTATGCGTTGGCTTACGAGCCGGACGATGGGAACAATGTCCGAATTGATATGGGCGTTTATGGCGGCACAAGCCAGGCCAGCAGGCCCCCTGCCGGCTGGGCGCTGCTCGCCGACCTGAACAACAACGGAGTCGTCTATCTGGACGACCTCGACTTATGGGCGGATTACTGGCTCGATGAAGGTACCTGCCCCGCCGACCTGGATGTCAGCAACTTTGTTGACGCCTTTGATTTCGCACTGCTGGCTGAGGATTGGGGACTTCAGACAGTTTGGAAGTAAGAAAGCCGACCGTTACGCCACAAGTATAGAAAACCGTGGGTCTATCCGGAACTGTGACTCGTGGGTAGTCGCTTGGGACTCGTGACTCGTCGCGCATGTTGTGGCGCAGACAAACATGCGAACTATCCGCTACCATCGAGGCAATCCTCACCGACGATTGGGACCGCAAGCGGCAAAGTTTGGTTCAGATGTCATTTGGCTTGCCTTGATGTGGGCGATGAGGACGTTAAGGGCGTGCTGGCGCTGGAGGGTATCCTCGCGGTGCTGGATGTCGCCGTGCCAGGTTTGAAAGGCAAGCTGCTGGTCGGTTTGCGGACGATTGCAGTCGAGCAGCGGGGAGTAAACGGCCTGCTGGGTCTCAAAATCATCGAGCACCTCCGTGAAAAAACTCTTTTCCTGACCGATGGAGTCGAGTTGTTCACTGGTCCTGCTGAGATTGTCGATAGCACGGTCGGCAGTAGAAGCAGAGGGCTTGTCGGGCTGCGACTGACAGCCGACAATGAGCACAACAACAAGCAGTAAAATCGCCCTTCTCATCACGAAAACCCCGCACACAAATACGCTATAATTATACGCTTTTGAGGTCGGAAAAGCAAGCCAATTTGCAATGGCCTACAGGGCCGGCGCCTGCATTTCTTTGCGCAGGGCGAGGATATGAAGATAGCGCCTGATGATGAGAACGAGCGGGGCAATACAGAGAAGGCCATTCACAACGAGAACGGGGTAATGTTCCTCGATGGTCTTGACGCTCAAAGGGTGCAGAAGGTGCGCGAAGAAGCCGAACAGCGAATAGTAATACAAAGTCGGCTTATCAAGAACGGCCCAGAGAACAATGGGCAGGAAAAGATATAACAAACCGGCAAAACCGAGCAGCAGGGCGATTTTGCCAAGAAGCGGGCTGTAGAGGACATACACTTCAAGAAGCAGCATCAGGAACAGGCAAAAGGAGAGAATAACTGCCATATCAAAGAGAAACTGCCAGGATACGAAAAGTCCGAGGTGAGCGGCGAGAGCGGCAAAGCCGGCCCAAATCAGAAAGAAGATAAGAGCAAGCGTAAGATTGGAGCCGACAAGCAAAGAGGCGGTCATATTCCTGACGGGGCCGCCGCGACCGCGGACGAGACCGCAGTGCTCGAGATAATGGTCAAACGTCTTGACGGACGCAAGCGGAACGAGGCAGATGGGAACGATGGTAGCAAGCCAGAAGGCGTAAACGGCTGCCTGCAACCGAGCAAGATGCGGCCAGAACAGCCCCAGCGCTACCGCCTCATAACCGAGCAGAAAGATAACAGCCCCGATTCGGGTGAACAGCGGTTCGTTTTCATAAGTGAACCGTCGCAGGATGCCGAGGATGTTCCAGGCGCCAAAGTACAATTGTATCAAACCGGAGAGAACGAGAATACGCACATCAAGTGTATAAAACTTCACCGTGAAGTAATCGACCTTGTGAACCCGCGGCAGCGCGTAAAACGGCAGAAAGAGGAGGTGCAGGAGCATCGGGCCGAGGATGATGAAGAAGACAGCCCAGGCGGCAATACCGGCCCTGCCGGGCCTTCGCGCAGCAGGTCCTGAGGACAGCAGCGAGGTAGAGTTGCTGAACAACCATCCGCAAATCAACAGCAACGCAAGCTGTAGTTGCAGTGAAATCGTGACTTTACCGAGCCGGCCAAAGATGACAATAAAGACAAAGGTAACAATACCAAGAATGATCGCAACGAGATTTCTGCCGACGAGAATCCCAACGGCCTTTTGCAGGGCGGAAATGGGAAGCAGGCGGAAGAAGTCGTAGGTCTTGTCGAGTCCTTCCTGCCGCAGGGCGGCCCTGGAGTTGAGGGTCGCCCAGCCGATGAGAATGAGGGTCTGGAGGGCGGCAAACTGAAAGTAGAGTGCATTGTAGTATTTCTCCCAGTTGACCTGTTCATCCTTCATCTGGCGGATGCTGTGATTGACGAAAAGCAGCAGGATAACGAGGGCGACATAAATAGTTACATATATCCATAACTGGCTCAGACGCAACTGGCTGTAGCGGTATCGCCGCAAAAGCGGATTATGTACAAACAGGTTATGAAAGGCACAATGCACGTGCGTTACCCCGATTTACCGGAAATTTTCATAAACAGGTCTTCGAGGTCGGCTTTTTCCTCGTACAAGGAGACGACCTTCACGCCGTTGCGGACAAGGTGAGTATTCAGGGCAGCGATACATTCGGCGGTTCCGGCGGTTTCAAGAGCAATAGTGTTGCCGGAAATGGATATTACCTGAACGTCGGCGAACTGCTTAATCAGGGCAACGGCGGGCTGGCAGTCGCCAAGTACGGATATATTGAATCGCTTTGCACCCTCGACTTTTCGCTCGATTTCTTCCACCGAGCCGAAGAGTTCGATTCGGCCTTTGTTCATAATTGCGATGTGGGTGCAGAAGCCCGAAAGCTCAGTGAGAATGTGCGAGGAAATGATGATGGTCTTGCCTTCGTAACTGACCTGCCTGAGAACCTGGCGGAGCTGGATACGCGCGCGAGGGTCGAGGCCTGAAGCCGGCTCATCGAGCAGAAACAGGTCCGGCTGGTGCACCAGCAGCGCCGCCACGCCCATCCGCTGAACCATCCCGCGAGAGAGATGCCGAATAAAGGCGTTTCGCTTGTCGGTCAGCTCGACGTAATCGAGGACCTGGTCGATGCGTTGCCGGATAAGGGAGTGCTCGACGTTGTAAGCGCGGGCGAAAAAATCAAGACACTCGACCAGTGTCAGGTCGCTGTAGAGGTTAAAGAAATCAGGCATATAGCCGATGTGCTTTCGGATTTGGAGATATTGCCTGGTCAGGTCGTAGCTGAACAGGTGTGCATTGCCGCTTGTAGGCCGCAGCAGTGTTGCGAGGATGCGCAGCAGCGTGGTCTTGCCTGCGCCGTTTGGCCCAATCAGGCCGAGCACCTGGCCGGGCTGAACGGCGAAACTGACGTCGTTGACAGCAACCAGTGTGCCGTATTCCTTGCGTACCGCGTTTACTTCCACCACATCCATAGTACCAGCCAGGAAATGCCTTTCCCAAAAACGTAACCGAACGTTCGCTTCGGCTCGGCGCAAGAATATAGAGCAGAGCCCAACGAACCGCAAGAAAAAACACGAGAGGGACAGTTGCAAAAGGATGCGGCGAAGAAAAAACAGGAATTTTTCCGGGCGCCGCAATAAAAACAGGACACATGGCGTCTGTAAGGACGAGTACAGAAAAGCGCGTATCCGGCAGATTACGGCCGTAGCCGGCAACACAAAAGGTTTACGTAAACAACTGGTATAGGAGGTGTTTTATGAACCGACTGATGAAGATTGCGGTGGTGGTACTGGCAGCAACGACAACTGTAGCGATTGCGACCGTACAGAATACGGGCCATGTTGGCTCCCTGCCCCCCGGGCAGGCGCAGCCAGGCAAGGCGCTGAGCGACAACTACCACATCGCAGTGCAGACAAACAAGGATGTCTATCACGACAGAGATGTCCTGCAGCTACAGATCACTCTGGTCAACAACGATTCTCAGGCCGTTTTGATTGCCACCGGTCAGGAACCGCCGGTGGACACCAACATAGTGGCTGAGGTAGCAGCCGGAGCACTCAATACGGCAGTGGTGGACGTGGCCGTGCTGCCGAACAGACCAGCGGTCATAGGGTATGCGACTCTGACTCGCCTCGGTCCAAGCCCCGTACCGGAACCTGTTCCGGGTGTCGAAGAGGCGAACGTGCCGCAGCCGGGGCCGCAAAGGTTCGTACTGCCGCTGTTTGGCCGCAGGATAATCCCGCCGCACAGCACGCGGATAATCTCGGCTGCGAATATCCTGATTTCCTGCCCTCCGCCGCCGGAGTCGAACGGCGTCGCAGCAGCAACTGACGCCGGGCCGGCGCCGGTCGAGATAATTCCCGCTGTCGGCCACTTTGTCGCGCCGGCGCCGGGTTATTACCTTCTGAACTGCATGGTAAATAAACTGGCGGGTACAGACGTGGCGCAGGCGCAGGAGATAATCCAGATAATCCCTGCCCCGCCCCAGCCGCCGGTGCCACGCTAAGACGAACAATTAAGAACCACTGTTGCGTGAGCGGGTCCCGTCAGTCCGCAGAGAGGCCGGGCGGGACCTGTGTTTCAGCAAGACGAACTATCCGGCGGATTCGACGGCAGGCAGTGCGGTCGTGGCAGCCCCCGTGCCCCTCCAACAGCGCCACAAGACCGCTGGGACGTTGCCGGCGGAGAGAATGCGGCCTTAGGTGCCCGGGGTGGGTGCAACGGCGGAGAAGTTGTTTGGGTCGTTGCCGTAGGCGCTTGTCGAAATACGAGTGAGGGACTTGCCCTGGCCATCGGCCTGTGCGGGCCAGGGGTCGGTATCGCCGGGTTCATCACCCGGA
>CAYGVZ010000103.1:0-9241 GCA_964353475.1 uncultured Pirellulales bacterium
GGACTGGTCAAGAGGCAACTGCTTATCGTACTCAACGACAACTCAATGGCGATAGACCCTACACAGGGGGCGGTCGCCAAATACTTCTCGAAGATTCGCCTGAGCCAGACATATGAGGACCTGCGGCGGACGACCAATGCGATACTTGAGCACACCCCGCTTATCGGCAAGACGGTCGAGGAGGCAATAGAAAGGATCAAGAAGACGATTCGTATGGTGCTGCCCGCCAGTCATTTGTTTGAGAGCTTGAATATCCCTTACTTTGGGCCGGTTGACGGGCACGACATCGGCTCTCTGATAAAGCTGTTCCGCGCCCTCGGGGGTCTGGGCCATCCTGCAATCCTGCACTGCTATACAAAAAAGGGCGAGGGGTACAGCCCCGCGGGTTCTCAGCCGAGCAAGTTTCATTCGACGGGGCCGTTCAAGATTAACGGCGAAACGCCCGCGTCCCCTGGGGACAGCAACGGGGGCAGACAAACCTTTACCCGGGAGTTTGGCGAGCAGTTGCTGCGGCTGGCGGAAAAAGACAACCGCATAGTGGCGATAACCAGCGCGATGTGCGACGGCACGGGGCTGGGCAGGTTTCGAGAAAAATTCCCCGACAGGTTCTACGATGTGGGTATCGCCGAAAGCGCCGCGGTTGATATAGCGGCCGGCCTTGCGAAAAGCGGCTTGAAGCCGGTGGTATGTATTTACTCGACGTTTCTGCAGCGGAGCATCGACCAGATTTACCAGGATGCGGCGATGCAGAACCTGCCGGTGATTTTTTGTATCGACCGCGCCGGAGTGGTTGGGGCCGATGGGCCTACGCACCACGGGCTTATGGACATCGGCTACCTGCGGATGATGCCGAATATGGTGCTGGTCGCTCCGGCAAACGCCGCTGAGGTGGCACTTGCGCTGGAGTTTGCGGTGTCGCATTCTGGGCCGGTGGGGATAAGATATCCCAAGGACTACGTGCCTGCCGATGACCCCGCGCTTTCTGCGAAAGCAGATGCGGGGTGCAGCCAGCCGTTCAAACTCGGTAAGAGCGTGGTTGTCAGAAAGACAGACGATTCACAGGCAACGCTGGTTAGTTTCGGCGGCGTGCTTGCCGAGGCAATGGCGGCGGCGGATGCGCTTGCCGTTGAGGGGATAACGGTTGACGTCATAAATGCGAGATTTGCCGCCCCGGTCGATGCCGACATCGTTCGGCTGCTCGATGACGGCAAGCCGATATTCACCATCGAAGACCATGGTGGGGACTGCGGATTTGGCTCTGCCGTGCTGGAGCTGGCCGCAAAGACGGCCACACCGTCCGCCCGGCGGGGCAGGGTATATGTGCTTGCCGCGCCGCGACATTTTATCTCGCACGACACCCGAAAGCACCAGCTTATGCAGGCCGGTCTTAGTGCCGATAAAATAGCAGAGGCCGTGAGAAAAGTCGTCAAGCGACAGAAGTGAAAAACCGGAAGTTGGGAATCGGCGATTATGCCCGCATCCATCGGCGGAAAAATACCGAGATTGGCGATATTCGGCGACGGTCGCAAAGAGCACGTCGCCGAGGCGATTGCCGAGTTTACGGCCTTCATAAAGAACAAGGCCGAACTGAACACAAGTTGCAGCGTTGAACACTGCGACGACAAAGCGCTGCGCGGAGTCGATTATGCGGTGGTTTTCGGGGGTGACGGCACGATACTATGCGCCGCAAGACGACTTAGCGAGATGGCCATCCCCGTTGTCGGGGTGAACCTCGGCAAGCTCGGTTATATGGCCGAGTTCAGCGTCAAAGAGCTTGAGAATTTCTTCCCGCACCTTGCAGAGGGCGACGTGAGCATCGAGAGGCGACTGATGCTTCGCTGCCGTATCCTGCACAAGAACTGGGAACGATTTTGCTCTGCTGCTGTCAACGATGTCTTTGTTACCGCCGGCCCGCCTTTCAGGACGATTGACCTGACTATGACGGTGAACGGGCAACGGCTGGGCGACTGTGTAAGCGATGGCGTAGTGGTCTGCACACCGACCGGCTCGACCGCGTATAATCTCTCGGCGGGCGGGCCGATATTGTCGCCGAAACTGGAGGCGCTAGTGATAACGGCAATATGCCCTCATTCGCTTAGTTTTAGGCCGATAGTGATTAAGCCCGACAGCGTCGTAGAGGTTGCCTGTGTCCGGCTTAATGAAGGCACGACCGTATCTGTGGATGGACAGGTTTCAGCGGGCTTGTCCGCTGATGACGTGGTTGAGATAAAAAGAAACGAGCATGATTTCCTGGTCGTCAATAATCCTGTGCGTACCGACTGGGATACGCTGGCCTCAAAGCTTGGCTGGGCCGAGAAGCCCAGGTACAAGACGCTCTAAAGGGCGGGCTTTTGTTAGCGGAGGGTAAAGCGGCTATGAAAAAGATGCAATTATACACAATACTGGCGGCTGGCTTTTGCGGCGGCGTATGTGCCGCCGCCGACTACCCATCCTACGTGGCAAGTCCCGTTGGCCCGGGAACGGTCCCGCCCACCACTTACGAGAGCGGGCTTGTGCCGAGCATAAATCCAATCGACAGCAGCGGCAACCTCGTTGTTACGGGCAACATCGCCGGCGGCGGGCACTTCAGGGGCGTGGTACCTTATCGCGGTGCCAGCGACTTCGTGTCGCCGGACAGTTCCCTGCGGAGTACCTCCGGGGCGTTTGACGATTTTCTGCGTCGCTCGGCCGGCTCGCAGGATTTCGGCAGGTCATACAGCGGGCAGACCCAGTCGTTTTACTCTCCCACTCAGACCGTGACGCGGACAGTACCCGGTGCATCGGGCGTGATAACGCCGGGGACGATTCGGCCGGATGCAACAGGCCTGACGCCAGGACAGGAGCGCTACAAGTCGGATTTGTCCGGCCACGACAAATTCGTTTCCGAGCTGGACAGCAGGCCGATATCTCTGACGGTGCGCGAGCTTGAGAAAATTATGGCTAATCGCCCCGAAAAGTACCCGTGGGAGGAAAGTAAAGACAACGTTCAGTCGGTTAAGCTGCCTCGCCATTTACTAAAACAATCCGGCGGCGAGACAACGGAAACTGCGCCCGGGCTGCCCGACAATGCGTCCGCCTCCGGGCGAGACCTCGCCAAAGGCGGGCCGTTTGACTGGTTCACCGGCAAAAACCAGGCGCAAACAGATACGACAGATAAATCGACCGGCGAACAGTCGGCTGAATCAACGACTAAGCGCCCTGCGGTGGCGCCAAAGGGCATATTGGGTATGGATATTTATGATAGAATGCTCCAACAGCTCGGAAGAACCCCGGGCGCAACGGAGGAGCCGACCGGCACGGGTGGCCAAGCCACAGGCGTGCCCGATGCGACGGGCGAAATCGGGCAGGCGGCAGCCACGCCGGATGCTGCTGCGGATGCCAATGGCAGGGAGGCGCAATCCTCGAAACTTTCTTCTGCTGCTCGTGCCGAGCGCATTGCAAAAACGGATGCACCGACCAAAACACAAGTCCGGAGCTTTGGACGGTTTGACAGTTTTGCCACTATTTCGGAGGACGGGTTTAACGAGCATATCAGGGCCGCCGAGGCATTTATGAAGGAAGGCAAATATTACCGGGCGGCGGATGCCTATACGCTGGCGACAATCTACAAGCGGAGCGACCCTCTGGGATACGCGGGCAAGTGCCACGCGCTTTTTGCCGCGGGCGAATATATGAGCAGCGCACTGTACCTGGCGCGCACACTCGAAATCTTCCCCGAGTACGCGAAGTTCAAGGTAGATGTGGTGGCGATGACAGGGAGCAAAGACACGGTCGAGACCAGGGTAGCTGAAGCCCGGGCCTCGGCGACGGACAACAACTCTGCGGAGCTGGAATTTCTTCTAAGTTACGTTTATTATCAGCTCGGTCGGCTGGAGTTTGCGCGGCTCTCAATCGAGAAGGCCGCCAAGAATATGCCTGATTCACCCGCTGTGGCAGCGATGCAAAAAGCGATAGACGAGGAAATTGCCGGGCAGTGACGCACGATAACACTTTGAAAATGGAGGATGTTTTTTCGCAGGGAGGGATTTTCTCCAAGAAATTCACTTCTGGCGCAAGCCACGCTGGGCGTTTTGAATATCGCCCGCAGCAGCTTGAAATGGCCCAGGCCGTGCACGCGGCCCTGGAGAAAAAAAGGCACCTGGTTGTCGAAGCCGGGACGGGGGTGGGAAAGAGTTTCGCTTATCTGGTGCCCGCCATAGATTCCGCCTGCCGGGAAAAAGCCAGGGTCCTCATCAGCACGTTCACAATCACGCTGCAGGAGCAGTTGGTCAACAAGGATATTCCATTTCTGGCTCGTTGTCTCGGCCGGCCTTTCACCGCGGTCCTCGCCAAGGGCAGGGGCAATTATTTGTGCAGGCGCCGGCTGGAGTTTTCGCTGCGAGTATTGCAGGGGCTGTTTGATGATTTCGGCTCTGCGCTGATTGCTATAAAGGACTGGGCGAACCACACGGAGGACGGCTCACTAAGCGCGATGCCGTTTGTGCCCAAGAACCATATCTGGGACGCAGTCAAAAGCGAGCACGGCAACTGCCGAGGCAGGAAATGCCCGCATTTTGGAGATTGCTTCTACTGGCGCGCCCGCCGCCGGCTGGAAAACGCCAACGTGATTGTCGCCAATCACGCCCTGCTCTTTGCCGACCTTGCCCTGCGTGAAGGAGGTGCATCCGTGCTGCCCGATTATCGCTGGGTGATTATGGATGAGGCCCACAATATCGAGCACGTGGCTGAAGAGCAGTTCGGCATCGACATCAGCAATCACTCCGTAAAATTCCTGCTGGATGGACTCTACAATCCCCGCACGCATAAGGGGCTTCTGGTTTTTGCTCGCCTCGGGGCGAAGCCACGGGCCGGCGCCGAGAGGTTGACCGATGCCGTTGTCCGCGCCGAAGAACGGGCGAAGGAGTTTTTCAGGAAGGTGCGACAATGGTATGAGCAGAATAAAGAGGAAACAAACGGGCGCTGTCATCGCAATTTTGTGGAGGATACCCTAACACAATCCATTCAGCAGCTTCGCGCCGGCTTAGCTGCGAGGGCAAAAGAGTCGCAGGATGAGGACGAGCAGTTTGAATTTGCGCGAAACGTGGACCGCTGCGCCGGCCTGCTTGAACACTTGCAGGAGTTCCTGGCCCAAAGCAGAGATGACTTCGTTTACTGGGTAGAGGCAAGCCCGCCGCGGCGGGCCAGAGGCGGGACAGTCGCTTTGAGAAGCGCCGCTGTCAACGTCGGGCCTGAGATAAAACGGCATTTGTTCGATAAGTTCGAGTCGGTGATAATGACCAGCGCCACGCTGAGCGCTGAAGCGGGGTCGGGTAAAAGCGACTTTGGGTTCTTCGCCGGTCGTGTGGGGCTTGCCGTCGGCCTCGCGGCTCGCTCGCCTCGGGGCGAAGCCACGGGCCTCGGGGCGGAGCCACGGGCCGCCGAGCCGCGGGAGGATTTTGACGCGGTGCGCTTAGGTTCGCCTTTTGATTACCAGCGGCAGGTTACAATTCACATCGAAAAGGATTTGCCCGAGCCGAACGATGAAAAGTTTGTCGAGCGTGCCGCCGAGGCGATGAAAAAGTACATGCTGCAGACGGCGGGCAGGGCGTTTGTGCTTTTCACCAGTTACGAGATGCTGACGAAATTCGCAGACCAGCTCGCCGGCTGGCTGGCGGAGAACAATCTCGAATTGCTCCAGCAGGGGACAGGCATCGACAGGAGTGCGCTGCTTAAGAGTTTCAAGCAAGGCGCCGGGTGCGTGCTGTTCGGCACCGACAGCTTCTGGCAGGGCGTTGACGTTGTGGGCGAGGCGCTGTCGAATGTCATAATCGTTCGGCTGCCTTTTGCCGTGCCCGACACGCCGCTGCTTGCAGGTCGTCTTGAACGGATTAAACAAGAGGGGGGCAACCCCTTTATGGATTATCAACTCCCTTCCGCAATAATCAAATTCAAGCAGGGCTTCGGACGCCTCATCCGCAGCAAGGCCGACACGGGCATTGTTGTGATTCTCGACTCCCGAATCCTCAACAAACCCTACGGCGAGAAATTCCTCGCCGCCATCCCAAAATGCAGGATTGAGATTGTCGCATCGCGCTCAGCGCGCACATAAGGTATGGTACCAGGGTATAAGCCGAAGATGGGTTAATTGTGCAGAAAAGGCGGGGGCGCTGCCGATATGATTGTGAGTTGCCGTCGGCAGAAAGACGGTGGTTCTCTTGTTATTTCCTTTTTATCGGACGTAAGAGGAATGGGGCGATTAAAAGACAAGGGTTTAAAAGTAAAGGCGTTGCAGTGTCTCGGCGTTGGCGCATTGCTTATGCTGCTGTGCAGTTGTGTCAGTTTCGATATAGGCGACTGGCCGAGCAGGTTTGTCTATCCACATAACAAGCCAACAGCGAACTGGTGCGGCTCGGTCGGTGCGTTCCTTGCCTATTATCTCTTGTACTACGTTGGCCCCGGTGTTTTCATCGTGCTTGGCTCAGGGATTTGCCTGCTGACAGCTAAACTGGCGAAGCGAGCCGTTGACCAGGTGTTTCTGCGAGTGGTCGGGTTATGCCTGCTGACCGCCGCCGCGTCGAGCACGTTCTACTGTTTCTGGCCTCATCGGCTCTTTGATTTTCCAATCGGGTCAGGCGGCGTCATCGGTATAGCCGCCGTGGGATTCCTTCGGAGCAGATTCGCCATACTGGGGACGGCCATCCTCCTGATTTCGACCTGGGTGGTTGGGCTATTCCTGCTGGCCGATACCTTTGCTGACTTTATGTTTGGTCTTATTGGTGCAGCCCTGCGGAGGATAATCGGCCTGGTGCTGCCGACCTGGTCTGCGGCAAGAGAGCAGTCGAAGGTGCTTGGCGAGATATGGCATCGGCTGAGTATCAAGCAAAGACAGCGGGATGAGCAATCGGCAGAGGAGTCGTTTACTCCCGCCGCCCCCGCTCCCCCCGCTGCTGTCTTGCGACAGCAAGACGCAGGGGAAGACGCGGGGGATACCGTTTCGGGTCTGGCGTTGAAGTTACAGCCGGGCAAGGTCCCAAAAGTTGTTAAGCCTTACGTGCCGCCAAATTATGAGGATTACAAGCTGCCGGGTATAGATTTACTTGATGAGCCGGAGTACGGGTATTCGGCGATACAGGAGAAGGTCGTCAAATCAAAGGCGGCGGCGCTTGAGGGATTGCTGAACGAATTCAGCATCAGCGCGAAAGTGGTTGCCGCCGATACGGGGCCTGTTGTTACGATGTTTGAGCTGCAGCTTGATGCCGGCGTCAAGGTCAGCCAGATAAGCTCGCTCTCAAACGATATTGCGCGCGCCCTCGGAGTCGGTGCAGTCCGAGTTGTTGCGCCGCTGCCGGGCAAGCATACCATCGGTGTTGAGGTACCAAACAGCGAGAAGGAAAGGGTGCGAATGAAGGATATGCTGCGGCTGGCGGGCAACAGGCCGGCGGGAATGGCGATACCGCTGTTCTTAGGCAAGGATTCCGCCGGCGAGGCGCTTGTTTCCGATTTGACTTCGATGCCGCATCTGCTCATCGCGGGCACAACCGGCTCAGGCAAGAGCGTGTGCATCAACACGATTATCGCCGGCATACTTTTTACGCGAAGGCCCGATGAAGTGAAAATGATTTTGATTGACCCGAAAATGGTGGAGATGACGGCGTTCAATACGATTCCGCATTTGATGACGCCGATAGTCACCGAGACACGGCGCGCGGTGCAGATACTCGAATGGGCGACAGTGCAGATGGACGAGCGTTATTCACTGCTGGCCGAGGCACGGGTGAAGAATATACAGGAATACAACGCGCTGGGTGAAGAGGAAATCCTGCGGCGGTTTGAGCCGACAAACGATGAGGAGGCAGCCAAAATTCCCAAGCGACTGCCGTACATCGTCATAGTCATCGACGAGCTGGCTGACCTGATGATGACCGCGGCAAAGGAGATTGAGGCGTATATTGTTCGGCTGGCGCAAAAGAGCCGGGCAATCGGTATGCACGTGGTGCTGGCGACACAAAGGCCGCAGGCGACTGTTGTAACCGGCTTGATAAAGTCCAATATGCCGACGCGTATCGGCTTTAGGGTCGCGGCGAAGATGGACAGCCGCATCATTCTTGACCAGAACGGTGCAGAAACCCTGCTCGGCCAGGGTGATATGCTGTTCCTGAAGCCCGGCACAAGCGACCTGATTCGCGCACAGGGCACGTTCGTTGATGAAGCGGAAGTGAAGCGAATCGTCAAGCACCTCAAGGAAGTCGCCGAGCCGCAGTACCATCCCGAACTTACTCAGCTTGGCAGGCCTGACACGGCGGATATGATTGAGGACGAGATGTTTGATGACGCGGTCAGGGTAGTGTTAGACAGCCATCGCGGCAGTGTGTCGCTGTTGCAGCGCCGGCTGAGCGTCGGTTACGCCAGGGCCTCGCGTATGATTGAAATGATGGCCGGGATGGGGGTGCTGGGCGAGTACAAAGGCAGCCAGGCCCGCGAGGTTATGATGACGCTCGAAGAATATCAGCAGGTTAAAGAGCAAATGGCCCAGCAGCACGCGGCGCAACAGGATGTACCCGAAGACAAAGGCGAACCTGAGCAGCCCGCCGAGCCGCAGTATGTATCCGAGGGTGAACGCGGCTACGTCTCAACGGAGGAGCAGGACTGACCACGCACCGATTTGTGCAAGCCGGGTTCGCCCCGATTGAAGCCGCCGGGGCCAACACCACCGCTCACATTACATCCGTTTCTATTCGCAGAATCGGTACGCGGTGGTAGAATGGCGGTATGGACAAAGACCTTAAATCAATGGACCGCCAGCAGCTTGAGCGGCTTGTCGTCGCGCTTGAACAGCCGGAGTACCTTGCCAGGTACATCTTCAGCTTTATTCACGCCAAAGACGTCTGTGACATTTCGCATATCACGCCGCTGAGCAAGGCACTGCGAACCCGCCTTGTCGAGCAGAGATATTATATCTCCCGGCTTGAAACCGCAACGAAACTCAGCGACCCTGACGGGACGATAAAGTATGTTTTCGTCTGCGGCGACGGGAGGCGGATTGAAAGCGTGCTCTTGTCCGATGATGACAGGGCGACCTTGTGTGCGTCAACACAGGTGGGTTGTGCGATGGATTGCGAGTTTTGTGCAACCGGCCGGCTGGGCTTCACACGCAATCTTTCGACCGCCGAAATCACGGACCAGGTCGTCAGAGTCGAGGCCGATGGCCACAGCATCGACAACGTTGTGTTTATGGGGATGGGCGAGCCGATGCTCAATTATG
>CAYGVZ010000104.1:0-9223 GCA_964353475.1 uncultured Pirellulales bacterium
AGGCCGGTAAGGCAAACAAAATCGAGTCCCGGTTTATGGCGGGCGAGGTCGTCGATTTGGTCGGGGCGGGCGATTCGTTCAGGGCGGGATTGCTCACCTGTATTGCCCGCAATCTCGACCAGTTCGCCAAAGGAACAATGAACTTTGCCGAGGCGGTCCAGATGGGCAACCTCTTCGCATCCCTGTATATCAAGTCGCCCCTGAGCGACAGGTACAAGAGCAGGAACTTTGAAAAAATGCTCGCGGTGATTCGCAGCAGCAGCACTTATTCGAGCTTTGATGCGCTGGAGAAAGCGGTCCGGTAAACAGGGTCGGCGTTTATGGGCAAGCATATCTTCTGCGGTTTCGGATTCGGACCTATCCAGGCGGGCCTTTTTGTCAAGGAGGCATTCGAGAGCGGCCATTTTTCGCGCATAGTGGTTGCAGAGATAGATGCGGCGCTGGTCGAGGCAGTCAGACGCAACGGCGGCAGTTATTTCGTCAACGTCGCAGGCAGCAACTCGATTCAACAAACAAAAATCGACGCAGTGGAACTGCTCAATCCCGCTGTCGATAAGGACCGGCAGGTTTTGGCCGAAGCCCTGGCTCAGGCCACTGAGATAGCCACCTCCCTGCCTTCTGTGGACTTTTATGACAGGGGCGCAAATGCAAGCGTTGCCTCTCTTATCGCCGAGACCCTGTTCAGGAGCAAGGCGGGTCAAACGATAATCTACACGGCTGAGAACAACAATCACGCCGCCGAGATACTCGAAAAAGCCGTCGTTGGAAAAACCGGAAAGCTGCCCTCAAACCGGGTCCAATTCCTCAATACCGTCATCGGCAAAATGAGCCAGGTCGTAACGCAGGGCCGCGAAATCGAGCAGCGACGGCTGGCGCCAATCGCGCCTGGATTCGAACGCGCGTTTCTGGTCGAGGAGTTCAACAAAATACTGGTTACAAGGACGCGCCTTGCGGGCTTTACGCCCGGCATCGAGGTCTTTATCGAGAAGGACGACCTGTTGCCCTTTGAAGAAGCCAAACTCTATGGCCACAACGCGATACACGCTCTGCTGGGTTTTCTGGCGGCGCTTAGGGGCTATACCAAGATGCCGCAGTTGCGCACGGATGAGCAGGTAATGAGAATAGGCAGAGAAGCGTTCCTGCACGAGTCAGGGGCAGCGCTGATAAGAAAGTACGGCAATCTGGGCGACGAACTTTTCACCGAGCCGGGTTACAGGGGTTACGCCGAGGATTTGCTTGAGCGGATGACCAACCCTTATCTGGATGATGCGGTCGCGCGGACGACTCGCGACGTCATCCGAAAGTTGGGCATAAACGACAGGATTTTTGGGACGATGGCATTGGCGCTGGAGTACGGCATTGAGCCGACGAATATGGCGCTCGGGGCAATGGCAGGTATTGCACTGCTGCTCGAAAACGCAGACGAATACAACCTGCCTTTGGATTTACGATGCGATGATTGGCGTCGGCTGGACGGCTCATCCATCTGTAACATAATACTATGGCTCTGGCAGGGCCGGCAAAACAAGTTTGCAGGCCGGATGATTGGACTCGTCCAGCAGGCACTCAGGCAACTTGAAAATGCCCTTATGCCGTAGCCCGATGCCAAAAACCGGACTTTCGAGATGGTCGTAATAGGCGTAAGTTCTTGTTGTATCTTGCCTTGCGCCATATTTACCGCCGTGGCAGCGTTTAACCCATCTATTTGCAATTTTTTTATGATTATTCTTGACGTTGCTGCCTGAAACGAGTAAACTGCCGTGCTAATTCAAAGGGATGCCTGCACAGCCATGTGCGTTCTCTGAGTGTATCCCGTGTTTCCCATAATGGTGGTTTTGGGCTATGGCTATATGTTTATTCGGCCGAGGGATGTGTGGTCTTTCGGTGAAGAAAAACAATATCGAATTACTATAGGAGCGAACAAATGTTAAAAGGAAACAAAGTTCTGGGAGTAGTAGCACTGGCACTGGTGCTGGGCGTTGCCTGCTTTGCAGCAGATGCCAATGCCCCCGCGCCGGAGCAGAAAACAACGAAGGTGCAGGGCACGGTCAGCGCCGTTAAGGACGCCAATAGTGTTGTGACGGCCATAACGCTGAAGACCAAGGAAGGCACGGTTTACAGCGTTGAACTCGACAAGAAGGGCCTCGAGCTGGCTGCTATGGCCGGCAAGGAAGTTGAGGTCAATGGGGTCGCCTCAAAGAAGGACGGCAAGGACTGCATAAAGGTCCTCAGCGCAAAGCTCGTTGAGAAGGCCGAAAAGCCGGCTGCCTAAAACCGTATCAGGTTTCAGGTTGTGAGGATTGATGCCGCCGCGGCAACCGCCGCGGCGGCTTTATTTCTGCCGCGACGTGCCCGTTGCCGGTATGCGGACGTCAGTTCGCAGGCCGCGCGGTTTTTGACGGGACTCGCCGGGTCGCAGCGAATCCTGACACTATCGTAACTGCGAGCATAATCGCAAAAGTAACAGTAGTGAACCAGTACCCCCACGTCGCGGTCTGAACGTGAGCGGCTTTTACCATAACCGTGCCGACGGCGAACGACTGAATCAGCATCTTTATCTTGCCCGATGCAACCGCCCGAAAATCAATGCCTCTCGCCTCGTATATGTGCCGCAGAACCGTAACGTACCCCTCCCTTATAATCAGCACCGCCGCCACCAGCCAGCGTATTACAGCCTGCGCCGGCTCGGGCAGGCCGAAGAGCAGCGGTTCACCGATTATCGCAAAGCATATAAACGAGCCGCAGACGAGAATCTTGTCCACAAGCGGGTCAAGCATCCTGCCGAACTTGCTGGCGACATTTAGTTTCCTCGCTATGGGGCCATCAACAATGTCCGTCAGCCCCGCAATGACGAAAATGACGAAGGCGGTATCGAGGAAAGCCGAGCGATGCTCGATGCACGGCGAATACAGAACCATTATCAAGAAAACGATGGTCCCCACAAGCCGCCCGAAAGTCAGGATGTTTGGAATCTGTTTCAGCATACCCTGAGAGTTTAATTGCCTTACAGCCCAATTCAATACTAAACTTGCCGCACTAAAAGGTCGTAGCCCCTTGTGCCCGTAACTCTCACCTTCACAAACTGCCCGCAGGTCGCCGTGCAATTCTCGACCAAGCACAGCGAGTCGATTTCAGGCGCCTGGCCAAAAAAGCGGGCCTCGCCCCTGCCCCGGCCGTCGGTTGCATCCACAAGGCAAACTATCTCTGTTCCGATTATATTCTTGTTTTTCTCGAATACAATCTGCTGCTGGGTGAGCATCAGCTCCTCGCGTCTCTGCCGCTTGACCCTGTCGGGAATCTGGTTGGGCATTTGCGCCGCCGCCGTTCCGGATTCAGGGAAAAATGTAAAACACCCGAGATGGTCGAATCCGGCCCATTTAATAAAATCCACCAGCTCCGTAAACTGCTCGTCCGTCTCGCCGGGGAAGCCGACTATCACAGTCGTGCGAAGGATACAGTCGGGCAGGGCAGCACGCAAGTCCTCAATGACTTTGCAGACCTGCTCCCTTGTCCCCGCACGGTGCATCTGCCTGAGAACCTGGCTGTTGATGTGCTGGATGGGGATGTCAAAGTAATGTACGGTCTTGCTGCCCCCGGCCACCGTCTCAATCAGCCGATGGTCAATTTCAGTTGGATACAGGTACAGCAGCCGTGCCCACACTAAGTTCGGGATTTGCTCGAGGTCACTCAGGAGCACCGAAAGCCCATTCTCTATTCCGAGGTCTTTGCCGTATGACGTAGTGTCCTGGGCGATTATATTCAGCTCAACTGCCCCTGCCGCGACAAGCTCCTGTGCCTCCGCTGCAATTACGTCCCTCGCCTTGCTCCGAAATCGGCCCCTGATGCCTGGCACGGTGCAGAACGAGCAGTTCCTGTTGCACCCCTCGCTTATTCGCAGGTACGCGAAATGTTGCGGGGTGATGCGAAGCCGCGTGCGGTCATCGTGAATTGCCTCCGGCCAGTTGCCTAAAAAATCCCTGGGGCCGTCGTCTGCTAATGTGCGGCTGATTATCGCCGCGATATTGTCGCGCTGCCCCAGGCCGACAATCGCATCAATCCCCTTCGCCTCTTCAAGAAGCCCCGCACCTTCTCTCTGCGGCAGGCAGCCGGCGACAATGACTTTCCTCGTCCGGCCGTGCCTCTTTTGCCTCAGCGCGCGTTTGATTGCATCCATCGCTTCGGCCCTGGCTGGCGCTATAAATGCGCAGGTATTGATTACAACGACATCCGCTCGGTCCGGTTCAGCCGTCAGCACGTATCCTGCCTGGCCGATTTCGGCCAACATCCGTTCACTGTCAACGGTATTTTTTGGACAGCCCAGCGACACGAATCCGACCGTGACTTCTTTTCTATCCCTTTTCTTCGACATAACCGATAAAACTAACAGAAAGATATTTTGGGGTCTATTTTAAACCGGCCGCTAAAAAGGTTGACAGGCGACAGGTGTTCCCTTTATATTGGGTCTTGCGCCCGACTGGCTGTAGGAGTTACGCATTATGAAAAGTAACAGCCGATTCGTAAGTCGCCGGCAAAGAGCCATCGGAAGTTTGGCTGCGACCATTATGCTGTCCATCTGCGGGTGCGGCGATTTTTTCGCCGAGAAACCCGCAGAGATTCAATCCAAGGCCATTCTCAATGAGCTGAAACAAATCAAGGAGAATCCCGCGGCCAGAAACACCCTGCCGGAGCTTTACCGCAGCGAACCCAAAAAGCTCGAAATGGAGGATGCCGTAAAGGTCTTCTATTTCGCAAAGCAGAATTCCGCCGAGACCCTTGCAAAGCTTGTGGAAAGACAGTTCTCCACAATAACTGCCGACCCCAAGGGTAACGTATTCTACATCCCGGGCAACCTGGTATCGCACAACGCTGCCACTAATCAGGTCGTGGTTGATTGTCCCAACAACCTCGATGCCGACAAAGTGATTGAGTTTTTGCGGGCGACTGATGTGCCCCCAATCCAGGTGAATATCGACTGCCTGATTGTCGAGCGCTTCGCCGATGTAACGATGGACTGGGAAACGACCCTGCTGATGGAGGACCTGTTCGGCGAGAACGTAACGGTGGGAGGCAAGGAGGACTCATCGGGCAATCTGCTTCCCGCCTTTCCCGGCGGGTCCATACGAGAGGCCAAACGCAGCACCTTCGGCCTGAACATCGGCTACTGGCGAAACAGGGGCGTGGAAGGCCAACAGCTAAGAATCCTCGTTGATATGCTGGTATCGCGCGGGTACCTGAAAATTCTGATGAACCCGACGATTGAAACGCTCAATGGGCAGACGGCCAAAATCCGCTCCGCGGAGTTCGCGCCGCTCGAGAAGATTTACCTCAAGCCCGGCTTTGACGAACCATTCTCTCTCACCGACTATCAGTGGGTCGAGGATACACTTGAAGTAACCCCTTGCGTCTATGCCGATGGCTCGATAGGGCTGAAAACAAAGGTACAAATCGGCTCCAAGAGCAAGCCGGAGGGCATTGTTCAGGCCTCCATCATAACAGAGCGAACAATCGACGTGGCGGAGAACAGGATAAAGCCCGGCGAGAGTTTGGTCATCGGCGGCATCAAGAAAACCGAAGAACGGGCGGTGATCAGGGGCGTCCCGTTTCTAAAAGATATTCCCGTCCTTGGCATCCTGTTCTCGAGCAAGGACTTCGAAGAGAAGGGGACAGAGGTTACCTTCATTCTTACCCCGAGCATCTCATCGGGCAGCTTCGCTCACGCCGACGCCGTGCAGAAGGTGCGCGACAAGCTCGAAAATCCCGCATACCAGGCCGGACTGCAGGACGTTCTAACCGACCCCCTGGGTACGACCGCCTATACAGAGGCCGTTGAGCAGCAGGCGGCCAGAGCAGAGTTTGAGCGCCTGCGCGCCGAAATCCAGCGCGCCGAGGCAAAAGAGGAGGTCGAACTGGTCAAGAAGAAACTGTTCGAGACCGCCGAGGAGGTCCTGGCTGAGAAATCCAAGACCGCCCAGGCGCGAGCGGAAGTTTATAAGGTCCGGCAGGAAACCGAGCAGTTGAAGGCCGAGACCGAGAAGGAGAGGGCAAAGGCCGAAGAAGCGCGAAAACAGGTTGAAAAGGCAGCGGCCGCCAAGGGACAGGAGGAAGAGGCAAAGAAACGCCTTGAAGAGGCCGAGAAGGCGCGTATAGCAGCCGAAAAGGCCAGAAAAGAGGCGGAAGAAGCCGAAAAAGCAAAGAAGCAGGCCGACCAGAACAAACAGCAGCAGGCCAAACCTCAGGTGCCCGAGAGCAAGGACAAGCAATCGCCAGGCACAGAGGCGGGCCGGCAGGATGCACCAAACCAGTCCGCACCGGAAAAGCCGACCGAAAAGGCACAATAGGCATCTTGCGAGAAACGATTGACAGCCGGTTCAAGCTGATTTGCGCCGTTAGACGATAAAGCGGTTATCGTGAACAATTTTGGTCACAAGGAGGAATCGCTATGGACATCAGAAAAATTGTCCTTGTGTCCGGCGTTTTGCTGCTGGCGATTGCTTCGCTGTCTAATCCCGCTCTGCCAGCCGCCTCCTCGAAAAAAGACAGCGTAGAAGGCAGGGTGCAGGTCGCGGACGACGATGGCAACAGTACGTGGATTGAGCTGCAGGCCGAGGCAAAACAAGATGGCAAGACGGCACAGGGCGAACTGCAGGTACTGGCCGATGGCAATAACCTTGAGACGATGGTTGACCTGGCATACCTGGCTGTAGAGGGCGACTACGCCTGGCTGGCCGGCGAATGTACCAAAGACAACGGCGGCCAAACCGGCAAATGGCTCTTCGTGGCCGTCCACGACGGCGGACAGCCCGGCCGACTCGTTGACCACCTCTGGCTGGAATGGCTTGGCCCAGGCGCCGCCGGCGAGACCACTGCAAAACAAAAGGTTGAAAGCCGCGACAAGCCGGCTGAAAACAAGACCATCGAGTCGGGCGACATCCAGGTCAACGACTACGCCGACTGATTGCCGGAATTCGGCCGCTCATCGACTCGATAGAATAGCCGCTTGAGCGCCGGCCGGATTATGGTAGGATGTTTCTCGTGGTTACCCTAAGAGGTGGCAAACCTGTTATTGTCTTTCAGCGGAGGCATTTGTATGGATGATTTCCGAAATACCAATCCCCAAAACGCCGGCGGAGAAAAGCCGATTCCTTTTGATGATGCCGGCGGTATGAACGTGTCGCACTCGCCCCTGAACCTCGGCGGCGGCAGCCAGGGCGAATCGACGCCGGATCACGTCTCGGCAAGTGCGGGCAAAGCCGGCGAGAGCGTAAGTTGGCCCGACCGCATCACTGGCGTCAAAACCTTCTTCACCAAGCTCCACGCCGGTGCAATCGAATTCTTGGACGAACAGATTGCGACCTGGCTGCGGGATAATCCGGGTGTGCAGATAAAACGCACCAATACCATAGCCGGCGACGTGGTGGGCAAGAAAATCGAGCCAAACATCATCATCACAATCTGGTACTGACCCGGCCCAAAAGCGCCGTTTGTCTTCTGACTCCGCCGCAGGCGGGCGAAGCAGGGTGCTCTTACGGCCATCCAACCTTGCCTATTTTAACATTATGACAAAAAATACCCTTCGCCTCATATTTTGTTTGCTTTTTACGCAACACCTGCTATTGTTATTTTTTAGTGCAACACATACTCCGTAGGAGGCACGATAAATGCAGCAGTCCGCAACGCACATAACCATCCCGCATTACTTTTCCGACCCAATCTTCGTCTGGCTTGACGAGGTGAGGCCCGAACCTCTCGACTGGCTTTGGCCAGACCGCATCCCTCTCGGCGTCCTCACCTTCATCCTTGGCGACCCGGGCCTCGGCAAGAGTTTCCTCACCCTCTATATGGCCGCACAGGTATCAACTGGAGGCCCTTGGCCTCAGGAATATTTAGCCCCGGCTTTCCTGCCCTCGAATGCCTCTATCGGGGGCAGCCGGGGTCCAACCCACGCCCCCAAAGGCGCCGTCTGCATCTTGAACGCCGAGGACTCCCTCGAGCATGTAATCTGTCCCCGCCTCCGCACACTCGGCGCCGACCTGCATCGTATAAGCACCATTCAGGCCGTTCGCGTTAACGATGGCCCCCCAATCCTGTCTCACCGCCACTTCAACATCGCAAGGGACGTCTCCGCCCTCAAGAAGGTCCTTTCTTACGACAGCGACACAAAGCTGATAATCATCGACCCCCTTAGTGCCTATCTCGACGGCATCGATTCTCAGCGTAACGCCAATGTCCGCGCCGTGCTTCTTCCTCTCGTTGAGCTTGCCCGCCAGTACAACGTCACCATCGTCGCCGTCACCCACCTCAACAAAAACACCTCCGCCCGCGCCATCTACCGAGGCATGGGTTCGCTCGCCTTTCTCGCCGCCGCACGCTCCGCCTGGCTCGTCAGTACCGACCCCGATGACCCCCTCGCCCGCCGCCGTCTCCTTACGCCCCTCAAGCACAACATCCTCGCCGACCCGACTGCGCTGGCCTTTCAAATTACCGATGGCCGTCTCATTTTCGAACCCCACCCCCTCAACATCACCGCCGACCAGGCCCTCCGCCATAACTTCGCTTCTCCCCAGACCGCTCGCGCCGTCGAATGGCTTAAACAACTCCTCCCCCCGGGAAAGTCCCTCCCCAGCGCCGAGGTCCTCCGCTTGGCCAATGACTCCGGCATTAAAGAAGACACCCTCCGAAAAGCCAAAAAACAGTTGAATGTTATCTCTTTCCAATCCCAAACCGCAGACACCCACACCTGGTTTTGGCGAATAGATTAGAATATCCCTTCTTCCTCATCGTTTAGCCCGCAGGCCTGCCTGCGGGTCAACAGAAAACACAACGCACCGCATCGCCTGCCCTGCCCGCCCTGAGCGCGTCGAAGGGCTTGGGGGTCATTGTTCCTGTTTACCCCACGCCGCTTGCCCGCCTATGGCGTGGTTTCACCGGGGGTCAAGATTCTCTCTTCCCTTCAACGCCACCGCCTTCCCCACCGTTTACCCCCTGACCGCCTTCCGGTCATCCGCGCCTGCCCCCGACTGCTGCCCCCTTGGTGTCGCCGTCGGGGGAGTGTCTGCTTCTTTCGCTCCGCAGCAGGGAACCCACTTCCTCTGAAATCTCAAATTTTAGATCTTAAATCCTTCCCCGCTGTTCTTGTCCCGGGGCCGGCCTTTACCCGCCTGCCTTACCGTTTAGCGCCTGGCCGCAGGCCGGGCTTTATCCGTCTCCGGCGGATTTCATCGTA
>CAYGVZ010000105.1:0-9175 GCA_964353475.1 uncultured Pirellulales bacterium
ATTATGCAAAACAAAGCCAATTTCCAAAAAACCAAAACAAACCTAACCCTTTATTCGGAAACGGGTTACAAAAAAATACGGAATGTCGTAGTTAAAGGTAGAAAGAAAGTGGGTTTCTAAGGGCAAAACGTAAGTCCTTTAATCGTAAGCACTTTTGGAAAATCTTTGACTTGAGTGAAAAAGACCTTCACTTCTGTCGATAAATAACGTAGGATAATATGCAACAATACTTCAAAAAAGGTGAAATAAAATATGGGAACTGATTTTCTATATGCAAGGCCAAGTTTTTCGGGTGGAATGGCGGCGGTAATGGACTTGGCTGGGATTTTAGTGAGCGAATATAATCGTTCGCCTACGCCAAATATTGCTGACTATCGAGCTTTAAAATCTGACTGGGCCATAACTGGCATAGATTTTTCAAAAGCAATAGAGCAATTTAAAACAACCAACAATGTCGAAGCATAATTCTTCTACACCATCACAACAAGCACTTGTCCAACAGGCGGTCAGCATATTTAGACAGGAATTTAAACAGGAATTTTCTGGCCCCCTACCCCCACCAAGCTCCTTAGAAAAATATAATCAAATAATACCAAATGGCGCTGAACGAATTATGGTGATGGCTGAGGAGCAAGGCAAGCACCGAAGAACAATTGAAGCAAAAGTGATAAATACAGATTCTCGAAACAGTTTGTTGGGCGTGATATTTGCGTTTATATTGGGATTAGCGTCAATTATTATAGGCGGGATAATTGTTCTAAAAGGATATTCTTATCCAGGCACAATTCTTGGCTCATCAGGTTTAGTTGGATTAGTTTCCGTGTTTATTTACGGCACAAGAGAAAGAAGAAAAGAACGAGAAAACAAGGCGAGAACAAGTTAACTGAATTTTTTTGTGCCCGCCCTTGCCGTCCCAAGGGGATCTTCCAAGCCAACAAAAATCCGTGCCCTCCGCGTAATCCGTGATTACAAATTCTTTTTGTCTTTGTGCCTTGGTGTCTTAGTGTCTTGGTGGCGAAAAGATTTCACTTGACACCAAACATTTTACATAGTATAATTACCACCGAACTACTGAGAAAGTGAGTATTCTATGTCAAATTGGAGCGACCTGTCCGGCGGAGTGAAACGAAGTCGGAAGCGCAGATCCCTACGGGTCTGGGATGGCCAGGCCAAAAGCTCCTTGGAATCGCAAACCGGGGACTCGGAGGTCTCACCAATGCCCACTCACGCTCAGCTATCTTACCCCGTGAGATGCGTAGCTATCTCACCGGGGCCCATCTTGCCCGCACTCCTCTTGCCGGCAGAGTGTAATTATGCAAAACAAAGCCAATTTCCAAAAACCAAAAATAAACCTAACCCTATGTTCGCAAAGGACTTACGCGAAAAATGCCCTCTCCGCCGACCCGAAAACGAACCCAATTCCAAAGTCGAAGCGCAGCGGCCTGTCCGGCGTAGTCCCGTGGGGACGAAGACGGAAGATCCCTACGGGTGAGGTTTTCCGCCTGCGGCGGGGGGTTAATCGAGAATGATTTGCTGGTTGTATTCGGGGACAGTGGCGGCGAGGCCGGCCTGTTTCTGGATGAATTTGCCGAAGGCGATTGCGCTGTCGGCTTCGCCGTGGACGACGAAGATGTGCTTGGGCGGCGTATGAAACTTATTGAGCCAGGCGAGCAGTTCATTCTTGTCGGCGTGGGCGGAGAAGCCGTTGATGTGCACGACCTTCGCCTTGACGGCGTATTGCTGGCCGAGGATTCGCACCTTTTTTGCGCCGTCGAGAATCGAGCGGCCCAGCGTCCCGACGGACTGATAGCCCACGAACATAATCGTGCTTTCCTTACGGCTGATGTTGTTGACGAGGTGATGCTTGATTCTTCCGCCGGTGCACATACCTGAGCCGGCGATAATCATAACCGTGCCGGAGATATGGTTGATTGCCTTTGATTCTTCGCTTGTGGAAGTGAATTTAAGGCCGGGAAACTCAAACGGCGAATGATGATTGCGCAAAAGCTCCTGGGTCTGCTCGTCAAGAAGCTCGTAGTGGTGTTTGAAGACCTCGGTTATCTTCGCAGCCATAGGGCTATCCAGGAAGACCATCAGGTGCGGTATGGCGTTTTCAGCAAGGAGTTCGCTGAGGTAAAAGAGGATTTCCTGTGAGCGTTCGAGTGCGAAACTTGGAACGACGATGTTGCCGCCCGCCTGTTTTGCCCAGTTTATCGCGTCTGCGATTTGTTTTTTGACGTCTCCGGTTTCTTTATGAACCCTGTCGCCGTAGGTGGATTCGATGACGACGTAGTCGGCTTTTTCGGGGATGTTCGGGTCTCGGACGATGGGCCTGTCGGGCCTGCCGATATCGCCGGAGAACAGCACTGTTCTCTGCTCGCCGTTAAGTCCCACATCGACGCGAATCATAGACGAGCCGAGGACGTGGCCGGCGTCGCAGAAAGTTACCGAGACGCCTTTGGCAAGGGTGATGGTCTGCTTGTAGCTCACCGATTCGAAGTGCGGGAAGACGGCCTCGGCATCCTGTACGGTATAAAGCGGCTTTTCCAGGTAAGGACCTTTCCTGCCTTCCTTCTCGTGGCGCATTCGTTTGTGCTCGGCGTCTTCTTCCTGTAATTTGGCGGAATCGAGCAGGATGATGCGGGCGATTTCAGCGGTTGCGTCCGTGCAGTAAATTCTGCCTTTGAAGCCCTCGCGGACGAGCTTGGGCAGCAGGCCGCAGTGGTCGAGGTGCGCGTGGGTAAGGAGCACCGCATTGATGCTGTCCGGCGGGATGGGAAAGGGGTCCCAGTTTCTCGCCTTGAAATGGCGTTCCTGATAAAGCCCGCAATCAATAAGCAGCCGAGTACCGTTGGCTTCGAGCAGGTGGCGCGAGCCGGTAACGTTCTGCACGGCACCGAGGAATCTTAACTTTATCTGCATATTTCAAATCCTGTCCGCATTTGTTTGACATTGTACTCGCCGGCCGGGGTTTAGAAAAGGGTTGTGTGGCGGCAACTTATGGCATAAACTGTCGGCCTGAAATGACTGAGTGGACCAAATACCTGATTAAGCAAAGCGTACCCGTGCTGTGCCTTTGTGTACTTGTCACGGCGGGGACGTTTGGCTGCGTGAGAAAAAATAGGGACGTTACGGTGCTGCGCCTCGCGCACGGGCTTGATGCAACGCATCCCGTTCACAAGGGGATGGAGTTTATGGCGCAGCGGGTGAGGGAGAAAAGCGGAGGGCGGCTGCGAATCGACATTTACCCGAGCGAGCAGTTGGGCAGCGAGCGGGAGTGCGTCGAGCAGTTGCAGATAGGCGCCCTTGCAATGACCAAGGTGTCATCCGCGGCCCTTGAGGGCTTCGTTGACAAGATGAGAGTCCTGGGTCTGCCGTACATCTTCAGGGACAGCGAACATTACTGGAAGGTCTTGCAGGGGCCGATAGGGAATGAACTGCTGGCGGCGGGTGAGAATGCGCCGGTGCTTTTGAAGGGGCTGTGTTTTTATGACGCGGGCGCACGAAGTTTCTACACGAAGGATAAGCTCATCAACACACCAGCCGACCTCAAGGGTATGAAGATTCGGGTTCAGAAAAGCCCGATGGCGACGCAAATGGTCAAGGTGATGGGCGGCTCGGCCACGCAGATTGACTGGGGCGAGCTTTATACGTCCCTTCAGCAGGGCGTCGTTGACGGCGCGGAGAACAACCCGCCCAGTTTCCGTTTGTCGATGCACTATGAGGTGTGCAAGTATTACATACTCGATGAGCATGCGCGACCGCCCGATGTGCTGCTGATAAGCACGATAATCTGGCAGAAGCTGTCGCCGGAGTTTCAGCGAATTGTTCAGGAGTCGGCGGATGAATCCATCGAGTATCAGCGAAAGCTGTGGGCACAGACGGAAAAAGAATGTCTCGATGCAGTTGAAAAGGCGGGCGTAACAATAGTCCGGCCGGACAAAGAGCCGTTTCGCCAGGCAGTCCAGCCGATGCTCAAGGAGTACGAAGGCACGGACATAGGCGAATTAGCCAACAGGATTATGCAGGTGCAGTGAGATGTATGCCAGGGTGAAATTGGTTTTAGACAGGGCACTTGAATCGCTCGTAACTATCTCGATGGCGGTGCTGGTGCTTGATGTCGTCTGGCAGGTCGCCAGCAGATACGTTTTTAAGAATCCCAGCTCCTGGAGCGAGGAGCTGGCGACATTCCTGATGATTTGGGTGGGTTTGCTTGGCGGCAGCGTGGCGCTGAATCGCGGCGCTCATCTTGGGATTGATTATCTTGTCGCAAAGTTTCCGCCAAAGATATACCTGCTGACGGCGCTGTTTGGCTTTGCGGTTACGGCGGTTTTTTCGCTGCTGGTTATGGTTATCGGCGGAGTGGAGCTTGTCGTGCGAACTTTGGCGACGCAGCAGGTCTCGGCGGCGCTCGGCTGGAAGATGGGCTATGTCTATCTTGCCATACCAATCAGCGGTTTCTTCCTTGTGCTGTACAGCGTGGAGATTTTCGTCGAGACGCTTGCCGCGATGTTCAGCGGCAAACAAACTCGCTTTCAGAGCGGCTCTGCTTCTGCGGGGATAGATTGATATGACTTCGGATGCGGCTGCGATTATCGTTCTTGTCGGCAGTTTCGCCGTGCTCGTTTCGCTAAACGTGCCGGTGGCGTTCTGTATGGGCATATCGACCCTGCTGGGCGTGCTTGTGGCCGGCGATTTTCCGACCTTTATGATTGTCGCGCAGAAAATGGCTACGGGCATCGACAGCTTCGCACTGCTTGCCATACCGTTTTTCATCTTGTCGGGCCTGTTTATGGAGCGCGGCGGCATTGCCCGGCGACTGATTGATTTTGCGAACGTTATAGTAGGCAGGTTCAGGGGCGGCCTTGCGCTTGTGAATATCCTGACGTGTATGCTGTTTGGCTCAATCAGCGGCTCGGCGGCGGCGGCGGTATCGAGCGTTGGCGGGTTTATGATTCCGCTTATGAACAAGAAGGGCTACGCCCGCGACTTCAACGCATCGGTCACCATCACAGCGGCGACCACGGGGCTGCTTATCCCGCCTTCCAACGTGATGATTGTGTATTCGTTAGCGAGCGGGGGCGTATCAATTGCCGCCCTTTTTATCGCGGGCGTCATCCCGGGCATACTTGTCGGCATCGGCCTGATGGTCGCAGCGGGCATAATCTCCATCCGCCACAACTACGGCAAAGGCGAGGGGCTGGGCGCGGCAGACAGTATCAAGCGGTTTTTCAGTGCAATACCGGCTCTGCTGCTGATTGTAATTGTTCTCGGCGGCATACTCAGCGGCGTCTTCACTGCAACAGAGGCGTCGGCCATCGCGGTTGTCTATTCGTTTATACTGTCGGTGTTCTTTTACAGGGAAGTGAAGATAAAGGAACTGCCGGAGATTCTGCTCAAGTCGGCGGTGACGACGTCTGTTGTTTTCCTGCTGATAGCAACTTCGATGGCGATGAGCTGGTTTCTGGCGGTGGAGAGAATCCCGCAGGACATCAGCGCGTTCCTGCTCAACCTGACGAACAGCAAGATAATGATACTGCTCATCATAAACCTGATGCTGCTGGTCGTGGGGATGTTTATGGATATGACGCCGGCGGTTTTGATTTTCACGCCGATATTTCTGCCGGTGATGAGGAGTTTCGGCGTTGACCTTCTGCATTTCGGCATTGTTATGATTATCAACCTGTGCATCGGCTTGTGCACGCCGCCTGTGGGGACGGTTTTGTTCCTCGGCTGCGGCATCGCCGAGACGACCGTTACAAAGGTGATGCGGCATATACTGCCGTTTTACGCCGCGATGTTTGTCGTCCTTATGCTCTGCACGTATATCCCCGAAATCTCACTCTTCCTGCCCCGCTCGCTTGGCTTGATAAAGTAGCGGGGGTTAGAATCTGCGGAGCAGGCCAATGACGATGCCCTGGATGTGGCAATTGGATGAGTAGATGGGCTGGTAGTTATCGTTGGCGGGTTCGAGGCGGGCAAGGCCTTTTTCTTTATAGAATCGCTTGACCGTTGCCTCCTCGTTATCCACGATTGCAACGACAAGCTGGCCGTCGGAGGCGGCTGAGGCGCGTTTGCAGATTACATAGTCGCCGTCGTTGATGCCGGCGTCAATCATACTGTCGCCAGCGACCTGCAGGGCGAACACGTTATCGCCGTTTCCGAAATGTGAGGATAGCGAGAGGCAATCTGCGTTTTCGATTGCCTGTATCGGCACTCCGGCCGCTACTCTGCCGAGGAGCGGTATCGAATCGGAAGCGGCGGGCGAATCACAACCGTCGCCGGCAAGCTGCTCAAGCAATTCTTGCGCTTTGGAGGTCGGACTCAAAGAGCGAGCCCTCCCCGGCGAGTGACAGAGCAGGTCTTTTTTTAGCAACTGCTCGATGTGCTCGAAGATAGTGCTTCGGCTTAGGCGCAGTTGCAGCGCCAGTTCGCCAATCGTCGGGGAATAGGATTGTCTGTCCCGGCAGCCGGCGACGGCCTGAAGCAACTGTAACTGGCGCGGCGTAAGCGTCTCTGTGTATTCTGTCTGCGACGCCATTCTGTGTTATCTCCTCTTCAACTATTGGGTGCGGCGTACTTTGTGGTGCGGTGTTATAGGGTGAGCCGAGAAGGCCGGTGATGATTTCGGCGAGCGAACCGAGGATTCGGATGAGTTTGCTTTCTGACTGCTGCGATTCGCCCGGCCAGATGCTCTCATATTCGCCGCTGGGGCCAAACCTGCATACCGGCCCTTGTGTTTCGCTTGTCTGGTAGTCCATATTCACACCTGCCAATCCGCCATAAGATTTTCTGCTTTTGGCAAGAGTGTCTATCGGACAGCAGCGGGCAAAAACCCAAACGAAAACCGAACAAAAATCGGCGTTCTTGAAAGAATTTCGAGGATTTGCCTTCGCGCGGTTAGGGGGCGAGAGAATATGGGACAGTAGGCATGGCAGGGCCATAAAAATTTTTCAAAAAAGCGATATTTTTCTCAAAAACCCTCTTGCACATTTTTGGTGGTTAGTACATAATGTATTAGTAGTATTAGTACGCTTTCAAAGCTGTTGCGAAGGGTGTTTATAAGAGATGGAAACGAGCGGATTTTTCAAATGGCGCTTTGGTTGCAAATAACGAGCGGTTCCGAGCAGCCCATATACCTGCAGATAGTCGAGCAGATAAGCGAGGCGATTGCAAAGGGGAACCTGGCTGCGGGCGACAAGCTGTCGGCGGTGCGGAAATTAGCTGCCGAGCTTGTCATCAATCCAAACACGGTTGCCCGCGCATACACAATCCTCGAACAAAGCGGCTTAGTTGCGACAAAGACCGGCTCAGGGACTTACGTAGCCGATGCAAAACTTCGCAGCAAGGATGCGGTGGATGTCAATATACTTGGTAAGCGAATGGACGGCGTTATCACGCGGGGACTTAATCTGGGGCTGGCGCCGCAGGATGTAATTGTGATGTTTAAGAGCCGTCTTGAGAAGTTTAGCAGGCCGGACGAGAAGGGAAGGGGCAAAAAATGACGGAAGCAGTTCTGGAAACGCAGGGCCTCACAAAGTATTACGGCAATAAACTCGCACTTGACCATTTCACGATAAAGATTCCGCGAGGATGCGTCTGCGGTTTTGTGGGCAGAAACGGGTCGGGTAAAACCACCGCCATCAAACTGCTGTTGGGTTTCCTCAGACCGACTGCTGGGACATCGGGTTTGCTCGGCTGTGACTCACAGAACCTGACGCCCGCTGTCCGGCAGCGAATCGGCTATGTATCGGAGGGACATCGGCTGATTCGCTGGATGACAATTGCAGAGATAGAGCGATTCCAGCGGGCCTTTTTCCCAAGTCAGTGGGATGACCAGTTCTTTAAGGATATGATGGAATATTTTTCCCTGTCGCGCGACCAGAAAATCAAGGCCCTTTCCAACGGCCAGCGTGCACAGGTGTCGCTGGCGCTGGCGCTTGCACCGCATCCTGAGGTGCTGGTTATGGACGACCCTACGCTGGGCCTGGATGCGGCCATAAGGCGTCAATTTCTTGAAGGGATAATTGAGTTGATTATGCGACAGGGCAGGACGATTTTCTTTTCCAGCCATATCTTAGGCGATGTGGAGCGGGTGGCGGACCGGCTTGTTGTGCTCGACAAGGGCGTCATCCGGGCTGATTGCTCGCTTGAAGAATTCCGAAGAACGGTGCGGAAGGTCCGTGTCGGTTTCACGTCGGCGCCGCCTGCGGAAATTACAGTGGATGGCCTGCTACATTGCAGAAAAAAGGACAACGAGCTTGAACTGGTGCTTGTGGGGACAAGCGATGAACAAGTGGTGAGCTGGGTCGAGTCGGTCGGCGCAAAGGAATACCAAACGGTGAATATGAATCTTGAAGACCAGTTCATCGAATACACCGCGCCGACCGGCAGAACAAAACTATTCAAGTGGGAGCAAGCATAATGAGATTCTGGACGCTCGTACGCACCAACCTTCGTGAATGTATTTACTGCATTGGTGTTACATTCATAGCGTTTCTGACGATCGGTTTCTATATTCTGCGTATGTCTGCCTATACGTTCAACGGCCAGTTTACAGGCGGTTACAGCAGCAGGTACTCTCTTTTCTGGGATTCGCCGCTGTCATCGGTGGGCGGATTGCTTTTCTTTCTCTGCCTCGCTTTCGGCATTGTCCTCGGGCTCGTGCAGTTTGCCGACGATTCTGCACACCCGCGAAGGCCGTGGCATTTCATCCTGCACCGCTCCGTTGCCAAAAAAACCGTGCTTCTGGCAAGATTGACTACTGCTGCGATTGCATTCGTTTTATCGTTCGGCGTCAGCTGGACCATTTTCTATCTCGCAGCCCGGCTGGGTCATCTCTTTCTGATTCCTCCAACTGGCCGGGTCTTTGTTGAGGGTTGGCTTTTGATTGCATTCGGCTATGTTGTTTATTTAGCAGCAGCGATGGCCGCTATGGGTCAACGCTGGAACACCGGCGCGCAGCACGTCGTATCAATACCGTCTTTACTGCTGGCGGGTGTCGCCGTGTTCACGCCTTTACGACTTGTATGGGTCGGCACGGTCATTGTGGCCGCTGTGGTCATCTACGCGTCGCAGTTATTTTATGTCTTTCTAAACAAGGAATTTTGAACGGGAATATTGTTATGAATGTGCGGCAGATAACCGGGTACATCGCAAAAACCTCGATATTGCT
>CAYGVZ010000106.1:0-9069 GCA_964353475.1 uncultured Pirellulales bacterium
TGATGCGCACGGGCATCCAAAGAGGATATGTTGTGCCGCGAGTTGTCCTGGCCGGCATCGAGCGGTCGATACAGGCCCATATTGTTGACGACCCCAACGATTCTCTCCTGTTCAAGCCGTTCAGGGAATTCCCCAGGATTATCGACCAGGCAGACCGCCGCCGTCTCACCGAAGCCGGACGCGAAGCGATAGCACAGTCCGTTGTCCCCGGTTACAGGGCATTTCTGAAATTCATGGTCGATGAGTACATCCCCGCCGGCAGGCAAAGTATCGCCGCCTCGTCATTGCCCAATGGCAGGGCCTTTTACGAGCATTGTGTCCGCAGCGAGACCACCCTCAATGTTACGCCGCAGCAGGTCCACGACATCGGCCTGGCCGAGGTGAATCGCATAAAGGCCGAGATGAACAAGCTCATCGCCGAGCGTGGCTTTGACAATGATATGAACGGGTTTGAAGAATCCCTCGCCACGGGCGGGCAATCTGCCGCCGCGACGCCGCAGCAATTGTTAAAGGAAGTGGCCTTTGTCCTCAAGAAAACAGATGGCCGGCTTCCTAAACTCTTCAAGACCCTGCCGCGAATGCCGTTTGGCATCAGAGAGGTTCCCGACTATCTTGCGCCGAAAGCTGCGGGCGCTTACTATATGCCGCCGGCCGGGGATGGGACCCGTGCGGCCTTCTATTATATCAACACGCACGACCTTCAAAGCCAGCCGCTCTATGAAATCACCGCGCTTTCACTGCACGAGACAGTGCCGGGCCACCACCTGCAGATTGCGCTTCAGCAGGAGCTTAATGATGTCCCCAGCTTCCGCCGGTTCTCGCATTTCACCGCCTTTATCGAGGGCTGGGCGCTGTATGCGGAACGCCTGGGTCTTGAAATGGATATGTATGACGACCCCAACAGCAACTTCGGCCGACTGACCCTCGAAATGTGGCGGGCGTGTCGGCTGGTTGTCGATACCGGCATTCACTGCCTCGGCTGGTCGCGCGAGCAGGCCATCGATTATATGGTGGCCAGCAGCGGCAGGCCCCGACAGGCAATCGAAGTTGAGGTTGACCGCTACATCGTCTGGCCGGGTCAGGCCCTCGCCTACAAAATGGGCGAATTGAAAATCCGCGAACTGCGGGACCTGGCCGAAAAACAGCTCGGCGAAAAATTCGACGTCCGCGAGTTCCACGACTGCGTCCTCCGCAACGGCGCCGTTCCTCTCGATATCCTCGAAAACAACGTCAACGCCTGGATAAAACAAAAGCAGAATAAATCCTGATTGCCGGCCTCCGCCCGTCCGCGAGAGAAGAAAATAAAATGTTAAACTGGAGAATAAAAAACGGCTGTCCCCATTATCCACCACGAAAGCTGCCGCCTCTCCACAGGAACGCATAAAAGCATGGGACCATTCTGCAAAAGCGTTATTGACACCTAAATCGCGTTTTGATACAAATCTATCTAAAGGCAGGGCGACGCCGAGTATTGACAGGAACAGTAAATGAAAGTCCTCATAGATGGCGTAACATATAGACTTGTCAGACCAGATGACGAGGCATCACTAGAAAAGGCAATCCAGACAAATTCGAAACATATCTTTGGAGAAAACTCATTTTATTTTGACGTCAAGAAAATCATCCGTTCAAAAGCTGGTGTTGCATCAATCCCCGATGGTTACGCGATAGTTTTTGAGCCAAAGCCAAGGTGGTGTATCGTTGAGGTGGAACTTGCCTCTCATCCCATTTATGAACATGTGATTTCTCAACTAAGCAAATTCAACAGAGGTATCGAAGACACGCAAACAAGAAAAAACATAGTGGACCTGCTTTATGACGCCTTTAGCAAGGATGATATTCTAAAAGCACAACTTAAAAAGAAAATCAAGACTGGTGAGATATACAAATTCATTTTGGATTTACTTTCCGAAGACCCGCTTATCATTGTAGCCATCGACGAAAAAACCAAAGAGTTACAGGAAGCACTGACTGATATTCGAGGTGCCGTCAGGGTGCTGGAATTTAAAACATTCCGTAGGGAAGGCGTCTCCGAGGAACTCAATGCCTATGTTTTCGAACCTTTGGTTGGAGCCGAAATGTCCGGGCCCGACCGGGGTAGCTCTCGCGATTCGGGCCGAGGCATTAGCGGAGCTATGTACGCCTTTTTCGATGCGAAGGGCGTGGATAATGTTACCTATGATGAATGTGAATCGCTCGCCCGACGCATAAAGGCGGGTACGAAATTTAATAAGTATCATTTCAGTTGGTACAAAGGGGTTTATAAAAAACGAAATAAAGGTGTATCGGTTCAACGCAAGCAAGGCACAACAGCTACCTACGATGAACAATATCATATCCGTAGTAAATCTGAGCATATAGTCCGTCTGTTTCGCAACCTCGAAGAGTTCTGTATGAGCCTTGAGGCAGGAAGTGTCGCAAGGCAACATCTTGCCAAGTACATCAGATACGACTATCAAGGCCACATATTCTGCTGCGTTCACGTTGATAAAAGCAAATTACGTGTTTGGTTGAAGCTCAACTACGATGATTTACAGAATCCACCTGCCTATGTGCGGGATGTGTCTAAGGTCGGTCATTGGGGCACCGGTGATGTCGAAATAAACATCTCAGATGAAGCTTCTTTAGAAGGTTCAAAACCGATAATAAGAAGGTGTTTCGAGGGCAATAAGCTCGACTGAGCGTCACAATTGGCACAAGGGTTTTATTCGGGGCAGCCACCTAATATTTCGGGCCCAGTATCATCTTGCCCCGCCGGTCATCCATTCGATAACCTTGCGACATTATTGCCTCATATCTTTAGCCCGCCGATTGTCCGCGATTAAAATCAAAAACTGAAAATTGCAAATCGCAAATTGGAAGTGCCCTCATCTTCATCCCCTGTGGACGCGGAATCCGTATCAGCCGTCTGTGCTACTAATTCTTTGCCTGAGTTGTTTCAACTGGCTGCGTTTTCGCTTTCGCTCGATTCGTTTGCGCCTGGCGGCGCGCGGTACTGATGTTGGTTTTCGCAAGGGCTTGTCTTTGAGAGCATTTTGCAATAACTCGGTCAGACGCTCTATTACGGCCTTGCGGTTGGCCAACTGCGTGCGGTGCTTCTGCGAGGCAACCTGCAATATACCCTCCGTTGTGAGGCGATTTGCCAGACGGCTCAAGAGACGTTGTTTTTGTTCATTGGCGATGCCGGGGCAGGAGCGGATATTTACAGATGCAGTAACTTTGCTGTCGGTCTTGTTGACGTTTTGTCCGCCGGGGCCGCTACTGCGGGAAAATCGCAGGGTAATGTCTTCCTCGCGGACAACGACATCATCCCTGACTTTAATCATTTATGCGTCCTCTTACCCGACGGCCCAGCCGCGAGAGGGATTACGGCAAGCCCTCGCGGGCGGCTTCCTCCTGCATTTCTTTTTCGATTTTATCAAGCTCTCCGGCCTTATTGTCCTTGGTTATCTCCTTCTTGGCCTCGGCCTTGTACTCAGCGGCGGTTTTTTGTGTCTCCTGCTGCGCGGTCGGACTCGGACTCTTTTTGCAGCCGCTCAGCACGATTATTGCCAGGATTATCAACAGGATGACCAGTGTTTTGTGCAGCATATTTCGTCTCCTCTAATAAGAGAGATTCTTAACATGATTCAGGCAACGCGTCCTTACTGTTCGTTCGGTTCGGCGGGCTTACGCGGCAATGGACGCATGGCAGGAGCATTGGCATCGGAGCGCGCCTGTATAAACTGGGCAATCCTTTCTTTTCTCGTCTCGGCCCGCTGCTTCTTTGTATCGTACCGCTGCTTCTCTTTTTCAATCAGCTTATCAACCCGTTCCACCGTCTTGGTGTCCCCTTCCTGCTGGGCAAGCTCGCGTATCCTCTCCAGTTTCGCCGTCCGCTGGAGATGTTTACCTTCTTCGTGTGCGACTTGGTGACCGGCCGCCTTCAACTGCTGCTGATGGTCCGGGCCTTTGCCCGCCTGCTTATCGTCGGCCTGTTCGCCGCCCTTGGCCCTGTCCCTTGCAAAAGGAGGCAGTGGCCTGCCGGGGGCGTTTGCATCGCCGCCCGCTGCGCCCTGTGCCTCGCGGCGCTGCTCTACGCGGTCTCTCATTCGCTGGCGAGCGGCCTCACGGAGACGCTCGCGCTCGCTGGCCGCAGCCGGCGTTTCATCACCCTTCTTTTCCTGCCTTTCAACCCTCTGCCTCACGCTGTTGGGGTCGGCTTTTTCGGCCCGCGGCGGCCTGATTCTCGGCTCCACACCGCCGGTCCTGCCCTGCCCGTTCGGGTCTTTGCCCCCGCCCTGGGCAAGGGCCATATCGACCCATAACAACAGCAGTAACGCACCGACAATCGAGATAATCAACTTTTTCATAGTATCCGCTCCTGTCTTTATTTCTAAACCGTAACGCTATGCACCTTCTTAAATACGGTTTTTTCAATCACAGGTTCGATGCCGCAAGGCATTGCCTGGGCCTTATTACAACTAATCGTCTTCTCGGCAACTGCTGCTTAAGCCAGCTTGTTCACTGCCTGGGCAATGAGTTTGCCAATCTGCAGATGCTGCTTGCAGCGCACCTCGGCTGCGGTATAGTCAATGCTCAACAGGCGCACCCTGGTGCCGGCGGGGATTTGTGCAAAGACGGCCCTGCCCTTTTCCCTGTCGCCGTAGCCGCCGTAGTACATCAAAGAGCGCATAATGTCGCTGGTGTAAGGCATATCAACCAGGGCACGGTCGCAAACGGCACCACAGCCCGCACAATATCCACTGCACGTTGCCGTAGCATACTCTTTGAGAACGTTCCTGTCGGCCTGTGCCAGTTTGACCCTGCCTGATGCGACGGCAACGTTGGCTTCAAGGGTAGCAACGCTATCCATCCCGACACAGACGGAACTGAACCGTTCGTCTTCCATCACGACCGCCACTTTCGCCTGGCCGTCGGTAAAGCCACGCTGCTTGAAATGCTCGATGAGATTCTTTTGCGCCGTCGCGTTCGGGTCCTGGGGCTTGCCTATCCAGTCAACATCGGACAAAAGCCCCTGGGTCTTCATCGCCAGCAGTCCGACTCCTGCTTTGTGGCAGGCGTCAATGGCCGCATCTGTGGCCTTATCCTGCAGGAACCGAAAGTTATACAGCGCCATAGCAACATCAACCCAGCCGCATGAAGCGACAGCCGAGAGGCATTGCGACATATTCTTGTGCGTGCTGACGCCGAAGAACCTTATGAGTTTTCGGTCTCTGGCGTCTTTGACCCAGCTTTTTAGCCCATCGGAAAGTTGCGCCGGCTGTTCGAGAGAATGCATACAATACAGGTCTATGTAGTCGGTGTTCAGCCGTTTCAAGGAGGTCTGAAGATGTTTCTCCATCTCGGCAACCGACTGCGCACCCTGGGCCTTGCTGACCAGAAACAGGTCTTTGCGCGCCTGGGGATTGGCCTTGATAAATTTCCCGATACCCAGTTCGCTGTTTCCGCCTGCATAGCCGGAGGAGCTGTCCCAGTAGTTGACGCCCAGTTCCAGGCATTTACGCAGCACGACCTGCCTGTCAACGAAGTCAAAGTCCGCCCCAAGCGCAAGGCAGGGCGCCTCCACGCCGGTGGCGCCGAGTTTTCGTCTCGGTACTTTGGGCGAGGCGGTTTTCTGCTCCTCTTGTGGAGTATCCGGGTGGTTTGCATCGGGCCTGTCAGCGGCAAATACTCGATGGTCCCTGACGCCTGCCAGCGCAGAACCCAAACCCGCCGCTCCGGCAGCTTTCAGAAATTCCCGTCTTCTCATTATTTACGCCCCGTTTGAAATCCTGCTCAGGCCAACTTATTTACCGCTTCGGCAACGAGTTTGCCAATCGGCATACGCTGCGGGCAGCGTGCCTCGGCGGCGGCGTAATCAATGCTGAGCAGCCGCGACCTTGTCTGTGCGGGTATCTGTGCGAACAGGTCTCTCGCTCTCTGCTTGTCACCGTAGCTATTGTGGTACATCAGATACCGCATAATGTCGCTGACCGGCGCGCCGGTAACCGCCTCGCAAATCTCAGAGCAGCCCGCGCAGTATCCGCTGCACGTGGCCGCGGCATACTCTTTGAATATCTGCAGGTCATCCTGCGCGAGTTTTGTCTTGTCCAGTACCGCGGCAACGTTTGTCATAAGCATCGCCGTGCTGCCCATATTTACACAGGCGGTACTGATTCTTTCATCCTGTATCACGGCCTTAATTTTCGCTTGTCCTTCGGTGAAACCCTTCTGCAGAAAATGAGCAACCACTTTTTTCTCGTCGTCGCTCTCGACCGGCTTACCCTGTGTCTTCATTGCGATAAGACCAACGCCGGCTTTGTAACAGGCATCTACGGCCTCCTGCATCTGAGCGTTCTGCAGCTCCCGGAAGCTGCACTTTACCTGCACGGCGTCAATCCAGTCGGTCTTGGCCGCAGCAGACAGACATTTCTCAATGTTGGCGTGCGTGCTGAAGCCGAAAAACTTAATCAAGCCGCGGTCTTTTGCACTCTTTGCCCAGTTCTTGACCTCATCTGTAAGCTGCGCCGGGTCTGCCATCCTGTAAACACCGCAATAGAAATCCACGTAGCTGGTATTCAGCCGCTTCAGAGAGGTCTGGAGGCACTTCTCCAAATCAGCCGCCGACTTTGATTCGTTCTCCTTAGTAACGATGAAAATCTCTTTTCGCAGTTGGGGGTTTTCAGCGATGAATTTGCCGATGGCCGCCTCGCTGTTGCCGCCCGCCGCAACCAGGGATGTGTCCCACTGATAAACGCCCCAGTCAAGCCCCTGCCGCAGTACAGCCGGCTCGCCCGCCCCCCCGAATCCGAGCGACAGGACAGGGACCTCAACGCCCGTCTTGCCCAGCTTGCGTCTGGGGACTTTCTGGACCTGCACTTTCGCTTCTTGTTTTGCCGGTGCGTTTGGCTCTGCCGCACGGGCGCTGCTCAGCCCCGCAACCGCAGACCCCAGCCCCGCCGTACCGACCCTTCTCAGGAATTCTCTTCGTTCCATTTTCGTGTCCTCCTGTGCTGGCTGCCGCCGGGCGGCAGCGCCCAATAATCTGTTCTGCCGACACTGCACAATTGTACCAATTGCCCTGCAAATCGCAATATGTGCAATCGCAAAACACGGTTTTGCGGGATTCTGACGGGAATCGGGCGCCTGCCCCATTCAGGAAAAACGTAATTGCGTGGCCGAGCGGGTTGACAATCGCCGTCGGAGGCGTTACAATGCCCTTGTTGGTTTGAGGGATACGGCGATTAAAACTGACAAGGACGCCGACAATCGCGGCGGGGTTTTCTGTGCCGCGAGCAGCTCGTTTCCGGCCAAGCCGAGCGGAGGCAAGGAACGCCTTTTTGCGGCAGGAAGGATGGGGATAATGGCGAACGACGTCACATCCTCTGACGCACCCGTGAGTGAGCAGCAGCCCATACAAGGCAATACCGGCTGGGCACAGCTTACCGCCAGGTATCTGCGCGACCTGCCGCGGCAGCTTGACGGGATTACGGCCGTGCTCGAAGTCAGGGACTACAGGGGCGTCAAGGCCCACGCACACCGAATAAAGGGGACAAGCGGGACATATCGGCTGGAGGCGATTTCAAAGCAGGCCGGCCGGATTGAGCGACTCGCCGACAACCGGGACATCCAGGCAATCACAACTGCGGTAAGCGAGGCGAGGCGCCTGGTTGAGCTTGAGATAAGCCAGTTCGGTTCGCAGGGCGTCCGGTCGGAGGATGCGAACGGGAGAGGCAGCAATGGCTGACGCCGCTGCGGTTATCCTGGCCGTGGACGATGACCCCCACCTGCTGTCGTTAATCGAGCATAACATCGTCGGCTGGGGATACGGCTTCTGCGGCGCTGCCGGCCCCGCTGTGATGCGCGAGAAACTGGCAAAAATTATCCCAAGCGTCATCCTGCTTGATATCGCACTGGGCGAGGTTGACGGCACGACCCTTATCCCGGAAATTCGACGGCGGCTGCCGAATGTCCCCATCATCATTATCACGGCACACGCGACAGTCGAGGCGGCGGTAACCAGCATAAAAAGAGGCGCTTATGACTTCGTCTGCAAACCCCTTGATTTTAACCGGCTGCACATCGAGATTGACAAGGCGGTTACGCAGAACCGGCTGTCGCTTCAGGTCAGCGCCCTGCAGTCAGCGACGAGGCGCACCGACTTTCACGGGATGGTCGGACGCAGCGAGCCGATGCGCAAGGTATATCAGCTCATCGAGACGGTCTCGCCTACCGACGCCGCAGTGCTGATTCTGGGCGAGACCGGTACCGGCAAGGAGCTTACCGCAAGGGCGATTCACGAGTGCAGCAAGCGAACCGATGGTCCGTTTGTAGCGGTGAACGCGCCCGGCATCCCGCACGAGCTTATCGAAAGCGCCCTTTTCGGACACGAAAAGGGTGCGTTCACCGGCGCGCACCAGAGGCATATTGGTTTCTGCGAGCAGGCCGACGGCGGCACGCTCTTTCTGGATGAAATCTGCGAGATGGATTACGGCGTGCAGGCAAAACTGCTGCGATTTCTCGAAGACCACGTCGTACAGCGGGTGGGGGCGAAGGAATCGCGTGCAGTGAACGTCCGCGTCATAGCGGCGACCAACCGAGACCCCAAAACACAGATACAGAAAAACAAACTGCGCGAGGACTTCTACTATCGGCTGAGCGTGGTGACAATCGAGATGTCGCCGCTGCGGCAGCGGGCGGGCGACATACCGCTCCTGGCGCGATACTTTCTGGACCTCGACTGCGCGAAGTACGGCAAAGATATGAGAAGCACCGCACCGGAGGCGATGAGGATGCTTGAATCATACAACTGGCCCGGCAACGTCCGCCAGCTTGAGCACGTCATCGACCAGATTGTAATCACCAATAGCGCACCCGATTTGACGGCTGATATGCTCCCGCCGGACGTAATGACCGCCGCCGCACTGCGCGAAGCAGTCGCACCGCAGCCGCAGGAAGAGCCAATCCCTTCGATTGAGCAAATGGAGCGTCAGCTTATCCTGCGGGCGCTGCAATCAACCTCAAATTCCATCCCAAAGGTCGCAAGACAATTAGGCCTGAGCGAAGCGACACTTTACCGAAAGCTCA
>CAYGVZ010000107.1:0-9059 GCA_964353475.1 uncultured Pirellulales bacterium
CATAAGGCATGGGGCAGATGTAACCGCTTTGGATCACGAAGGACGGACCTCCTTGCAACTAGCGATACAAAATGGGAATACAGAGATTGCAGACCTCTTGCATGAGCACGGTGCAAAGGAATAACTCTTTGGAAATCGAATATTCCCCGAGGGCACCGGATGACTTTCAATCGATGGCAGGGTCTCACGGCGGTTTCCGCAGGAAGCGCAGAACGGCCTCAAAGGTCAGGAATATAATCACTGCAACCAGTGTTCTGCAAGCACGGCCAAGTCAAGTGCATTTACAACTCTGTCCGGACTGCCGATGGGGGCGATGTGCATTTCAATAGCAGCTATACGGGCGGCCTGAACACCTCGCTGGCGAGGTCGCTGCCGACCTGTTTGGCGTAGTAGTGCTCTACAGCTTTGCGGCTTTCCCTCTGCAACCTGTCAGCGGAGAAGAATGTGCCGCTTTTCATCAGGAGGGCAATCACTATGCAGGCGGCGGCGTTGATTAGTGCGTGTTTGTATCTGCCGCATTTTTCAACGAACGTCGGCTCGGGCCGGATTGTCCGCAACTGTTGCGCCTTGGCGGTTGACCGCAAGGTCCGTTTGAGAACGCCTATGGCCTGCGCGTTGGCGCGTCTGAGAAGGTCGATGCTGTGTGGTTCGGACTTCAGGAGGGAAAATGCCAAATCGACTCTGCCAAGGTCGGCGATTCTTCGGCGACACCTGGGACAATCGGCGATGTGGTTCTGTATCCACCGCCAGTCAAGTGTGAATCTGCGGGCGAGGAAGTTGTACAGCCAAACTCTGAGCCGTCTGCAGCGGTTTTCTTTTCTATCAAGGTACATCTTGTGACGTCTCCTTTCTCATCCACGCCGCCAGCAACTGGACCGCCTTGCACCTGTAAACCCTCGCAGTTGCAGCCGTTATTCCAAGAATGGTTCCCGCCTGCTCGTATGACAAGTCACCCAGGTCGTGCAAAGTAACGACATCTCGCAGATGTTCGGGCAGTTGTGATATTGCCGCCCTGAGGGCCTTTATCAGCCATTTGGCGTCGAGTTCGTTTGCCGCCGGGTCGACGGGTTTCGTTACGGGCGTGCCTGACAGAAGATTCTTCTTTTCGATATGCCGGCGTCGCAAAATTGATATTGCTGTGTTGCTCGCGGAGCGGAAAACGTATGACTTGACATTTTGCGGTTTGCAGCCCTGCTCACAGTGCGCGAGCTTGAGGAACGTATCCTGGTAAGCGTCGCACACATCCTGTTCGTTGCCGAGTATTCGCCAGAGCATAGTAACCAGCTCCCGGCCGTAGCGGTGCATCGCAGACAGAACCCATTGCTGGGTCTGTTCCAGTGACCTGGGGATTGGGAAATCCCACATCCACTCGATGCCGACGGCCCTGTCCGCCATAACGCTCCGTTGTCTATTCTATTTCGACTCCAATTGTTAAGACGCGCTTCCTACATATATGTTAACCACAATCCCGGTAACGGTGGGGAAAAAAGTTCATTTTTCTGAATAACACCGTGCTCTCCTTACGCGTCTTTATTTGCGCAGGACCGGCAGAAGTGAGGCTTTGATGGGCGTAATGCGGTGAACGATGATGGCTATAAGTATTTGTAAAAACGAATCTTACAGCAAAAAGTGTGAGCCGGCCGACGTAGTGGCTGTAGTTGATGAGCTGTTGGCGAAGGCACTGGATAGCGGCGCCAGTGATATCCATTTTGAGCCGACAGGTTCGGAACTGGCAGTGAAGTACCGGCTGGATGGTGCGCTGAACACAGTCGAGAAGCTGCCGCGGTCGGTAGCAGACAATGTGGTCGCCCGACTGAAGGTGCTGGGCGGGCTTCTGACATATCGCACGGACATACCACAGGAAGGCCGGATTGAGGTCAACAACAAGCAAAAGGATGTGCTTGACCAGCGGCTTGCCGTCTTCCCGACGATACACGGCGAACGGGCGGTTGTACGCATCTTCCACCAGAATACTCAGTTGACCGATTTGCAGCAACTCGGATTCAGTCAGCAGATACTCGGCGCGTTAAGACATGCTTGCAACAGGAGTCAGGGAGTGCTGCTGGTTACAGGCCCGGCGGGAAGCGGAAAAAGCACTACGCTGGCCGCCTTGTTGCGCCATATCCAGAATCAGTTTCCCGGCAAGAGCATCGTTTCGCTGGAAGACCCTGTGGAGATAAGGATTGACGGCGTAACACAGGTCCAGATTACGCCTCATGGGCCGCTGACGTTCCCTGCTGCACTTCGTTCGCTGCTTCGGCAAGACCCGCAGGTTCTGATGATTGGTGAGATACGCGATGCGGAGACGGCCAGAATCGCAGTGGAGGCAGGATTGACGGGACATCTTCTTATGAGCACGATGCACAGCGGCACAGCAGCGGGGGCGCTGCTGCGCCTGCTCGAAATGGGCATCGAGCCATATCAGGTAACGTCGAGCATCTCGGCGGTTGTGAACCAGCGGCTTGTCAGAAAGTTGTGCGGCGTATGCAAGAGACGGCTCGAAACGGGGGGATTCAAGCCGGTCGGCTGCGAGCAGTGCTTCGGCACCGGCTTCAAAGGCAGGATTCTCATTGCGGAGATGGTTCAATTGGACAGCCGCTTGCGCAAGGCGATTCTGGCAAAGGGTGACTGCGACGAGCTTGCAGAAATTTTGGGCGACAAAGGCCATACGGATATGCTTGCCGATGGCTCGCGTCTTGTCGCGGAGGGTTTGACCACACAGGACGAGCTTGACAAGGTGTGCGGGACGATAACGGAGCAGTAAGAATCTGAGAGTAACAAGACGAGGAAAGCAGGATGGCGACATTTGAATACGACGGGCTGACGGCGTCCGACCGGCTGATAAGGGGCGTGATTGAGGCGGGGTCGCAGCAGGAGGCAAGTGAGCTGCTCGAGCAAATGAAACTGAAAGTCAATTCGCTTGAGAAGGCAAAGCCCGAAAGACCGAGAACGGCTGTCGGCAGGAGCGAGTTTCTGCTCTTCAATCAGCAGCTTGCTTCGCTGACGAAGGCGGGCATTCCGCTTGAAAGGGGGCTGCGCGAGTTGTCAAAGGATGTCGCATCCCGCCGGCTGCGCCGACTCATTGAATCCATAGCGACCGACCTTGAGGCAGGCGTAGGCATCGAACAGGCATTTGAAAAAAGAGAAAGGTCTTTCCCACCCCTTTACGCCCGGCTGCTCAAGGCCGGCGTGCAGACAGGCCGGCTCAGTGAAATGCTGACGGCCCTGAACAGACACCTCGAAATCTCAAGTCATACAAGACGCATCGTGTTCGAAGCAACCGCCTATCCCGCCGTCATTTTCATTATTGGGGCCGTCATAACAACGCTTGTGCTTGTGTTCCTGATTCCACAATACAGGCAAGTGCTGCACGAGATGGTCGAGGGGCGTCTGAATGCCGTAACTACGCTGGTTTTCGCCCTGTCGCAGAATATCGGATATTTTTGGCTTGCTGTTGCTGTATTGGCGGGGGCTTTGGCGGCAGCAAGCACATTTCTGTCGTCTTTTCCCGAAGGCCGTCGCCTCAGGGAGTCGGTGATTTTCGCGTTGCCCGCGTTTGGCTTGCTGTATCGCAACTGCGCCCTGAGCAAGATGACCGAAGCAATGGCAATGACCGTTGCGGCGGGCTGCGATATGCCGGCCTGCCTTAGAATAAGCGCGGGCGCAACAGGCAGTGAAAAGATAGTCAGAGAAAGCGACATTATCGCCGCTCACACCGAGCAGGGAGGCGCTATTCTCGATGCCGCGCAGTTTGCCTCCGTTATCCCGAGATTTTTCCTGTATTCAATACAGCTCGGCGCCCAGCGCAACGAACTTGAGGATAACCTGCGGACCCTCAGCGATATGTACACCCAGCAGGTTCGCTGTATGCAGGTTCGCCTGCAGGGCTGGCTGCTGCCTGTAATGCTTATCTTTGTCGGCTTTTTCATAATGCTTGCCGTACTGGCTATCTTCCTTCCAATGATGCAGATAGTCAGTGGTCTGAGCGCTGGATAAGGTAACCTGGGCTATGCCTGTGGTACTGGTCATCGTGCTGCTGTTTTTATGTGGCGTGCTGGCGTTCCTGCGGCCGATGTGGGGGCTGTTTGTGTCCGGCGCGGTTGCCATAGGCCTTGTCGTGTTCGCTCTTGCCATCGAGTGCGCGGAATTGGTTATTGTTTCGCCTGTTCCTTTTATTCTGGCGACGGCCGAAATTTGTTTCCTCATCCCCAAAGACGAGAAGACCAGAACCATTCGCATTTTTGCAGGACGATTCCTGATGACGTGCGTTCTGGTCGGTCTGGTCGTGCTGGGCTTCATTCTCTTCGGACAGTGGGGCTCATTGGGATTGTTATTGCTCCTGTTCTTTGGCGGCGCAGTTTTCGGCGCCGCGGCAACCTCGCGGCTCGACACTGCCGCCGCTGTCATATCGACGATTGCTTCAGCCGTTCGTCAGAACCTGCCCCTGCCTATGGCGCTGGAGATGGCTGCGACAGGGGCAGGTGAAAGTGTCAGCCATACACTTCGACAGATAAAGAAATGGCTTGTGGAGGGCTATTCGCTGAGCGAATCGCTCAAACGCGGATATACGAGATGTCCCGGCTATGTAATTTCGCTGACGGCGGCAGGCGAACGAATTGGGCAGGTCCGCCAGGCGCTTGCAGCGGTGGAGCAGGATTTGGCCGCAAAGGTCGAGCTTAGCAGAAAGGTCAGGCCCATTCCTTCCCTTTATCCGCCGTTGCTGCTGCTATATATGTTTATTGTGGTGATGCTGCTGGTTAGGTTCGTCCTGCCGAAATACTCTGACGTCCTGGCGGAGTTTTCTTCGGAAGGCGCGCGGATGCCTGCGGCCACAGAAATCCTGCTGGCGATTGTTCACTTTATTGCATACGGCTGGGGCTGGGTGCTGGTCATACTGCTGATAATCGGCCTGTTACTGTGGGCTGTTGTTTATGTCCGCGTCAGGTCAAGGCCTCGCCGCCCCGAAAATCCTTACCTGATTTCCCGATTAAGCGACTATATCCGCTGGCATCTGCCTGTTATCCACTGGTATGAATGGAATCGCGGGATGCAATGGATAGTCGGTATGCTGCGGCTGTCGCTTAACGCCGGCTGCACGCTTAATGAGGCAATCGCCGGCGCGCTCAAGATAGATGTCAACTGCTGTTTCAAGAGAAACCTCAAGGACTGGCTGGCGCGGGTCGAGCGGGGAGAAGACATTGGCCAGGCGGCCGGACAGTGCGGCCTTGGCAGCGGCCTGACCTGGGCATTTGCGGATATGGAAAATCATCGCAACATACTGCAAATACTCGAAACGCTCGAATCGTCCTACCGCTGGGGCTACAACCGGCTCATCGGCCTGGCCAACTTTATACTGGGGCCGTGCGAGAATGTCTGCCTCGGGGCTATGGTCGGCTTCATAGTGTATGCGATGTTCAGTCCGATAGTCCAGATAGTTCACTATGTCGGGGACTCGTTCTTTCCATAGGCCAGGCAGCGAGACCACACTATGCGTGAAAAGATAGCAAGAAAAGGTTTTCTGATGAACGAGCTAATCGTCGCCCTTACCGTAATGGCGATGCTGCTTGTCGCCTTTGCCCTGTCGCTCGACGGCTTCAGAAGGTTTAACCATTTCCACCTTGTAAAGCAAAGATGCCTCTCAGCCGCGCAGGCAACGCTCGACAGTATCAGTGCTGCTGCCCCCATTATACAGGAGGACGTGAACCAGCTCTGGCCGGGGATATGCATCGAGGTCAACAAGACACCGGGGCAGGGGCAGTGGAAAGAGATGACGCTGATTACGGTAACGGCGCACGGCCAGGCGCTGAACAAGAAAGTGACAGTATCCTTGTCAAGGTATTTTGCGCGGGAGTTTGGCGGTGGCGCAACGGGGCGAAAGCTTGCTTTTGGAGAGCAGTAAAATGCGCAAGGGTTTTTCTCTTGTTGAAGTGCTTGCGGTTATGGCGGTGCTGTCGCTGGTCTTTGCGACCTTCACCCGCTTCTTCAGGGTGTTGTTGAGCGACCTGCCGAGAAACTCCCGGCTTGTTCAGGAGAACTGCTCGCTTCTCAATCTGGTGGAGCACATACGCGCCGACGTATCCTGTGCAAAGGGATTGCCGCAGACGTCGGATGGGACGCTGTCAGTGAAACTCGGCGAGGCGGTAGTTGTATATGAGCCGGCAGGTCAAGCGGATTATCGCCGCCGCTTTACAAAAACCGGCGGACCGTCCGAAGATACGGTATGGTCAATACCGCACGGCAGAATCGGGTGGAATCTCCGACACAAAAACGGCGGTGGTTACGCAGTCGAAGTAAAAACACACCTGGAGTATAACGAGTACGGGCATCTGCAAAAGAAGATGGCCAATTCGTATCTGTTCTTTGTCGGCACCGCAGGGAGGACCGGACAATGACCTGCAACAGCGCAAAACGAAATGCCTTCGCACTGGTTCTTGTGTTGGCTATTCTTACTCTCATCGGCTTCTATATGGTTGTTCTGGCCGCCGATGCAAATACTATTCTCTTCCAGACAAACCAGGCGTATCTGCACGCCTGCCGGCAGAACCTGGCTGCAAGCGGTTTGGCCTGGGCACAGGCAAATATGCACGGCGGAGATGCGCCTGGCCAGGCAATCAAGCTGGATACCTCGGCGATGAATATCCGTCGGGCAGAACTGGCCATTTCCATACATCCAGCCGAGAAGGGACAGGTATTGGTCGAGGTCAATACTCGATGCGCCGCAGGCAGACAGAATCTTAACACAACGGAAAGTTTCAACATCGACCGCCGGCTTTGAAGGAGAGCGGGTCGCTTGAAAATACAGCCGAAACGATTGGGCGGTACAGGACTTGAACCTGTGACTTCCTGCGTGTAAGGCAGGCGCTCTGGCCAACTGAGCTAACCGCCCGACTGGTCTTTATTATTATAGAAGGCCGCCGCCTATTTCAAACGTTTTTCCTCAGCCCCTGCTTATCCAACATCCAGTATCCGGCATCAAAGCTCCCAGCCGTTGTTATAACCGGGATTTATATACTTGTCCGCCTCCAGTGCATTTGTCGCCTTCATATTCGAGCCATCCCAGTGGATTTTTTTGCCTGTGCGCAGGGCCACGTTGCCTAACAGTACCACCTCGGTCATCGGTCCGCTGTAAGAAAAGTCAGAGCAGGCCTTCGTGCCCTTCCTGATTGCATTTACCCAGTCCAAGGTATGGTCGCCGTTTGTTCGTGGAAGTGTGCGAGGCGGGCGCTTGTATTCCTTCATTTTGGATTCAGGGATTATCTGAGGCGTGCCGCCCCAGCCGGCGCACATAATTTTTCCTTTATCGCCGATGAAGAGTACGCCGTTGCCCTTGCCGTCGAGGTCTCTTTCTTCTTCAAGCTCATCCGGTCGGGGCGGCAGTATCCCGCCCGAATACCAGGTCAGCTTGACCGGCGGCAGTTTTCCTCTCGCAGGGAAATGATAATGGTAAGCCGCCGCCGTAGGCGCGGTCTCATCGTTGAATCTTGTTGAGCTGGCCTCAACTGTGTCGGGATGGCCTAATTCGAGCGCCCAGAATGCAGGGTCCATATTATGACAGGCCATATCGCCTAAAGTGCTGTTACCGAAGTCCCACCACGACCGCCACATTCCGGGATGCAATCCGCGATGGTAAGGTCTTTTGGGCCGGGGGCCAATCCAAAGGTCCCAGTTCATCCCAGCCGGCACAGGCGGCTGCTCTTCGGGTCTTGTCGTGGGGACGCCTTCGTACCTGCCGGAGTTGTGACTCCACGAGTGCACCTCCTGAATATCTCCAATTGCACCGTCGCGTATCCATTCAACCGTCAGACGAATCCCTTCGCCGGAATGTCCCTGGTTACCCATCTGTGTAACGACGCCCGCTTCCTTCGCCGCCTCGGTGATTTTCCGCGCCTCCCATATACTGTGCGTGAGCGGCTTTTCGCAATAGACGTGCTTTTTGTTCTTGATTGCCCACATCGTCGCAATTGCGTGTATATGGTCGGGCGTGCCAATCAAGACCGCGTCGATATTCTTTTCCTTCTCGAACATCTCACGAAAGTCAACAAAAACCAGGCAGGGTTTGTAGTCCTTCGTCTTTTCATAGCCGGCGTAATAGTCGGTAACGGTTTGGGCGGCGGGCCCTCGCCCCGTCCACTTGTCATCATCCCACCGCGACTCCGTCCTCTCGGCGACGTCACAAACCGCCATGACCTGCACATTCGGGTACTGAAGCAGCGCCTTCATATCGACTGTCCCTTGGCCGCCTGTTCCAATCGCAGCAACGTTGAGCTTTTCCGAGGGCGCCGTGTAGCCCTCCCCGCCGAGCACGTACCGCGGCAACACCGTCAGGCCCGTCGCCGCAGCGGTGGAGGCCAGAAATTGTCTGCGTGAGACCTTCGACCCGTTTGATGAATTGCTGCTTGCTGCCCGTGTCATAATTCTGTCAACCTTTCTTGAGTAACACAAAAAACCCTTTTCGAGCCGGATGCGTCTCGGTTGGATGTGACCTGCCGCCTAAGTTGCGCCATTATACCAAAATTGCCCGCCTGATAAAGCTTGTTTCATTGCCGCTCATCTGTAAAATGACAGCCGGTCGGCAGGCGTAGATACGGATGTCGGCGGCGAAACTGCGTTGCAAACAAAGGGGCAAGTATGACGCTAATGGATGTAATGAAAAAACGTTACTCGTGCAGGGCATATCAGGATAAGCCCGTTGAACAGGACAAGCTCGACAAGATTTTCGAGGCGGCCCGCCTTGCGCCATCGGCCAAGAATCTGCAGGACTGGCGTTTCGTCGCAGTTACCGATAAGAAGACAAGACAACAGGTGGCCGACTGCACAAACCACCCGAACGCCTTCGGCCAGGCGGGGGCGATAATTGCCGCGTGCAGCGGCAACAAAGAGACGATGCGCTGCGGGCAGCCCATCGCGCAGATCGACGTTGCAATTGCGCTCGAACACATCGCACTTATGGCAACCGATTTGGGCCTTGCGACCTGCTGGATTGGCTCGTTCGACGCCGAAAAGGTCAAAAACGTGCTGCAGATTCCGAAGGATATTGCCGTAATCGAATTGATGGCTTT
>CAYGVZ010000108.1:0-8971 GCA_964353475.1 uncultured Pirellulales bacterium
ATGTTAGCGACAAAGCCGCCCTGAATATCCCGATTTCTGTCCACGTGGTCGCAGGCGTACGCGCCAAGAAGACGATGAAAATCCCCGTGAAGATTCAGGCCTATCCGGGCGTGAACGTCAGGGAGTTTGCGCGGCTCAAGCCGGTGAGAATAAGTGAGCCAAATGCGGGCGTGTATGTTTTCGATATGGGGCGGAATTTTGCCGGCGTTGTGCAACTGAAGGTAAAGGCAAATGCGGGCGAGAAAATTACGCTGCATTTTGCCGAGCGGCTGAATCCTGACGGTACTGTATATCTCACAAACCTGCGAGCGGCGAGGGCAATGGATACGTATATCTGCAAGGGCGGCGGGGAGGAGATTTGGCAGCCGAGGTTCACCTTCCACGGTTTTCAGTACGTCGAGGTAACTGGATTAAAGGAGAAGCCGGGGCTGGATGCGGTTACGGGAATCGCACTGAGTTCGGATACGCCGGTTGCTGGAAGTTTTGAATCATCCGACGAGACAGCCAACAGGTTATACGGCAATATCGTATGGACGCAGCGGGCAAACTTTATCGATATCCCGACAGATTGTCCGCAGCGGGACGAGCGGCTCGGCTGGACGGGTGATGCGCAGGTGTTTGTCCGCACGGCCACCTACAACGCTGACGTCGCGGCGTTTTTCACGAAGTGGCTCGTTGACCTTGAGGACGCACAGGGTCCTGAGGGGCAATTCCCTGATGTGGCACCGCGCAAGGGTGCGATGGGGGGCGGCACGGCGGCGTGGGGCGATGCGGGGACGGTATGTCCCTGGACAATCTATCAGGTCTATGGGGACAAGCGCCTGCTTGAAAAACACTATGACGCGATGACAAGATGGGTTGATTACTGCACAAAGAAGAGCAAGGACCTTATTCGGCCGATGCAGGGTTACGGCGACTGGCTGAGCATCAAGGCCGAGACGCGAAAGGACGTGCTGGCAACGGCGTATTTCGCCTACAGCACAAAACTGACCGCTCAGGCCGCCAAAGTGCTCGGTAAAAAAAAGGACGCTGAAAAATACGAGCGGCTCTTTGAGCAAATCAAAGAGCGTTTCAACAAGGTGTTTGTCACCGAGGACGGCAAAATCAGGTCGGACACGCAGACGGTATATGTGCTGGCGCTGGCATTTGACCTGCTGCCGAAAGATAAACAGGCAATAGCCGAGCAGCGTTTGCTTGACAAAATCAGGGAGCGGGACTGGCATCTATCGACCGGCTTTATCGGTACCAAGGACCTGATGGGGACATTGACGAAGATTGACCGAACAGACGTAGCATACAAGTTGTTCCACAATGACACGTTCCCGTCGTGGGGATTTTCGATAAAGCAGGGGGCGACGAGTATCTGGGAGCGGTGGGACGGCTGGACGCCGGACAAGGGCTTCCAGGATCCCAATATGAATTCGTTTGCACACTACTCGTTCGGCGCGGTCGCTGAGTGGATGTTCAAGACAATTGCGGGTATCGACACGGACGGCCCCGGTTACCGGCAGATAATCATAAAGCCGCAGCCGGGCGGAAACCTCACGTGGGCAAAGACGGCTTACAAGGCAATCACAGGCCATATTGAGTCATCCTGGAAAATCGAAGGCGGGAAACTGGCGCTCAATGTTACCGTACCCACCAACACAACAGCGATGGTGTATGTCCCCACGACTGATGCGTCGTCGATTACGGAGTCCGGCATAAAGGCGGCGGCGAGAAAATCCGAAGGTGTTAAGTTTGTGCGGACTGAGGACGACGCGGTAGTGTATGAGGTGGGCAGCGGTTGCTACCAGTTTGTGAGTGACTATGGGAAATGATTGAGTTGCAACGACCGGCGAGCGTGTTGTTGTCGTCCGGTTATTGTTGTGTTTGTTATTAGAGGGATTATTTGTGAATTCGAGAGAAAGGGTTTTGAGTGCGTTTAACAGGAATGGTTATGATCGTATTCCTGTCAAGCACGAAGGGACGCCCGAAGTGAATCAGATGCTCATGGAGCATTTTGGTTTAAAGAATATGGAGCAAATTCGACGGGTAGTAGGGGATGATTTTCGGTATGTTGAGCCGGTTTACAGAGGGCCTGATCTGCGGAAGTTCGAGGACGGCAGCGTTGAGGGCTACTGGGGGGAACGGTACAGGTACGCCCAGTTTGAGGGCGGTAAGTATCTTGAGGCGTCGCATCTGCCGTTTGCGGGTATTAATTCGTTGGAGGGTCTGGACCGGTCACATTTTCCGACGGCGGACTGGTTCGACAATTCAACAATTCGCGCGCAATGCGAGAAGTTTGCGGGTAAGTATGCGGTATGTTTTGGTACGGCGGGCGATATGGATTTTATCAACAGCATTGCTCGTGCGAGAGGGACCGAGCAGGTCCTGATAGACCTGATTGAAGATAATCCGGTCTATCTTGAGATTATGAATGCACGATTTGAGTTTTACTACGAGCTGCATAAGCGTGCGCTGGAGGCAGCGGCGGGGTTGATTGATTTCACACACGTTGGTGAGGATTTAGGGACACAGCAGGGACAGACAATCAGCATGGCGATTTTCGAGAAGCATTTCTCGCCGAAGTACAGGAAGTATTTCGAGATGGTGCATAGTTACGGAGCGAGGCCGATGATGCACATGTGTGGCTGCGTGCGAGCGTTCCTGCCGCGGCTGATCGAATTGGGGCTTGATGTTTATGATGTTGTTCAGCCAACAACACCGGAGATGGACATAGAGGTTCTCAAGCGGGATTTCGGAGGCAGGCTGACGTTTTGCGGGAGTGTATGCGTGCAGAGTACGTTAGCGTTTGGAACGCTTTCGGATGTGGAGAATGAAGTTAGAAGGCGGCTGGAGTTGTTTTCTGAAGGTGGGTTGTTCTTAGGACCTACCCATGCGATTCAGGTGGGTTCGCCACTGGAGAATGTCCTTGCGTTGTATCGAACGGCGGGCAGTCTCTGCGAGGAAATTAACGGCAAAATACTGGATATTGAAGATGATGGACGTGATGTGGATGAAATCGATATGTCGAAGCTGTTTTGATTTGCTAATTTTGTTTTGCGTAGCGATCTTCTGCTGCGGGTGCGGAACCGGCGGGCTGAGGACAGACTCTGCCGGGTGTGTAAATCTTCGATGTGAGTACCTCAGAGAGCCTGCGGGTATCGATGTTATCAAGCCAAGGATTAGCTGGGTGATTGAGACGGATGCGCGAGGGTGGAAGCAGAGTGCATATCAAGTATTGGCTGCGACGAGCAAAGCAAAACTTGATGAGGGGAAAGGTGATTTGTGGGACAGTGGCAAGGTGCGGTCGTATGAGTCAGCTCACGTAGTTTATGGGGGCAAAGAGCTTGCATCGCGGCAACAGGTACGGTGGAAGGTGCGAGTTTGGAATGAGAAGGGCCAGCCAGGCGAATGGAGCGAGCCGGCGTGCTGGACGATAGGGCTTTTGGAGGAGTCGGACTGGAGCGCGAAATGGATTGGACTCGACAGACCCATCGGGCAGGACGACCCCAATACCGAGTTTCGGCGATTGTCCGCACGGATGCTCCGCAAGGAATTCAATCTCGATAAAAAAATAGACAAAGCGACCGCGTATGTCTGCGGCTTAGGACTTTTCGAGATGTACCTGAACGGGCAGAAAATCGGCGACACGGTACTCTCGCCGGCGCTTACGCAGTATCCCAGGCGCTCCCTTTATATGACATTCGATGTAACCGAACAGTTGAATCAGGGGCGCAATGCGGTGGGAGTCATACTTGGCAATGGCAGGTATTTTGCGCCGAGAGTCAAAGTGCCGTTTACGACACGGACATTTGGCTTTCCGAAGCTGTTAGTTCAGATTGAGGTGGAATATGCGGACGGGACGTCGGCGCGGATTGTCAGTGACCAGACCTGGAAGGTAACGGCGGGCGGACCTGTTAGCGAGAACAACGAATATGACGGGGAGAAGTACGATGCCTGCAGGGAGATGACCGGCTGGGCAAAGGCGGGTTTCGATGATTCGGCGTGGATGGATGTTGAGCTGGTCGAAAGGCCGAGCGAGAAGATTTCGGCGCAGATGATTGAGCCGATAAGAGTGACGGAAACTATGCACCCTGTGAAGATGACACAGCCAAAGGCGGGATTGTATGTCTTCGATATGGGCCAGAACATTGTCGGCTGGGTGCGGCTGAGGGTTAAGGGACAAAGAGGCACGGCTGTCAAACTGAGATTCGCCGAGGTGCTGAAGGACGACGGAACGCTATATCTTGACAATATCAGGTCGGCGCAGGTCACGGACATTTATACCCTCAAGGGCGAGGGCGAGGAGGTCTGGGAGCCGCGATTTACGTACCACGGTTTCAGATATGTTGAGATGACGGGTTTGCCCGGGGAGCCGGACCTGGGGACAATTGAAGGCAGAGTGGTGCACGATGACCTGGAGCAAACCGGGACCTTCAAATGCGCCAACGAGATGATTAACCGGATATACAGAAACGCCGTGTGGGGCATACGGGGCAATTACAGGAGCTTGCCGACGGATTGTCCGCAGAGGGATGAGAGGCAGGCGTGGCTGGGTGACAGGGCGACCGGGTCGAGAGGCGAGAGCTATATCTTTGATATTGTCAAGCTCTATGGCAAATGGATTCAGGACATACAGGACGCGCAGCTGGAGAACGGCAGCATACCGGACGTGTGCCCGTCGTACTGGCCTATGTACAGGGAATTCGGGCCGGGAAGCGGTGACAATGCGACGTGGAGCGGGACGTATATCATTCTGGTCGGGATGTTGTATGACCAGTTTGGTGACATAGAAGTGATACGTAATCATTACCTGACGATGAAGAAATGGCAGCAGCGAATGTCGCTGCGCTACCTTAAGGACGGAATACTGACGCGCGACGTATACGGGGACTGGTGTGTTCCCTCGGAGAGGCCCAAACTCATACATTCAGTGGATCCGAACAGGAAAACCGATGGAGCATATCTGGGGACGACTTTTTTCTATTATGAGACGCGGCTGATGGAACGCTACGCGAAGCTGCTCGGCAAAAAGGACGACGCCGCGGTTTTTGCCAGGCAGGCCGAGACGATGAAGAGGGCGTTTGGCAAGCGGTTTTTCAACGAGGGTACTGTTAAATACAGTAACGACAGTGCGACGGCCAATGTGCTGGCGCTGGCGTTTGATTTGGCGCCGGCAAAATACAGGAAGCGAATCTTCGAGAACCTTGTCGCAAAGATTGAGGGCCAGCACGCCGGACATATCCCCTGTGGTCTGGTCGGGATGCAGTTTCTGATGCGGACGTTGACGGAGAACGGCAGGGCGGACATCGCGTACCGCTTCGCGACCGAGAAGACGTACCCGAGCTGGGGTTATATGGTCGAGAACGACGCGACGACGATGTGGGAGCTTTGGAATGGAGATACCGCAGACCCTGCGATGAACTCGCGAAATCATGTGATGCTGCTGGGCGATTTCAATATCTGGCTGTATGAGAACCTGGCGGGGCTTAAGCCGGACCCGCAGCAGCCGGGCTTCAGGCATATTATTATGAAGCCGGCGCTCGTGGGCGATTTGAGCTTTGTCAGGGCGTCGCACAGGTCCGTGTATGGACTGGCGAAGAGCGAGTGGCAGAGAGATGGTGACACGTTCAGATGGAATGTGACTATTCCGGCGAATACGACGGCGACGGTATATGTCCCCACGGTCGATGTGCTGTCTATAACCGAGTCGGGCAAGCAGGCGGCCTTCGACCAGGTTGAGGGGGTTGATTTTGTGAAAGTCAAGGACGGATGTGCGATGTTCAATGTGGCATCGGGCAAATATCAGTTTGAATCAAAATTTAGGGAACAGAAATGAAAAGACGTGATTTCATAAAGGGTACAATCGCGGGCGGAGCGGGTTTGCTGTTCAGCACAAGGTATGTATCCGCAGCAGAGAATAAACCGGCCGCATTTGACCCATACGAGCTTGTGCCATTGGGCAAGACGGGCGTGAAGGTCTCGCGGGTCGGTTTCGGGACGGGGATGAAAGGCAGGGAACGCCAGTCGAACCAGACCAGATTAGGCAAGGAGAAATTCGAGAGGATGCTGCGTGAGACATACGAGCGGGGGATTCGATTCTTTGATTGCGCCGACCTCTACGGGTCGCACCCGTACATTATTCCCGCGCTTAAAGGTATTCCGCGCGAAAATTACGTCATATCGTCGAAAATCTGGTGGATGCCGCGAGGGCTGCCGGAGAACGAAAGACCCGAGGCAGACGTCGTGGTGGGGCGGTTCTTGAAGGAACTGCAGACCGATTACATTGACATTGTGCAGTTGCACTGCGTCCAAGCGGCCGACTGGCCGGCGCAACTGCGGAAGTATATGGACAAGCTCGATGAGCTAAAGCAGAAGGGCATTATCCGCGCGCACGGTGTATCGGTTCATTCGTTAGATGCGCTGGCGGCGGCAGCGGAGGAGCCGTGGGTGGATTGTGTTCACGCGAGGATAAACCCTTTCGGAACGGCGATGGATGGGCCGGTTGATAAGGTCGTCCCGGTTCTAAAGAAGATTCACGACTCTGGCAAGGGCGTTGTGGGAATGAAGCTGATAGGCGAAGGGGCTTTCCGTAACAGCGACGAGCTGCGCGACCGCAGCGCCAAGTTCGTGCTCGAGCTGGGATGCGTTGACACGATGATAGTGGGTTTCGAGTCGATAGAAGAGGTTGACGATTTCGCCAGGCGGGTCAGGAAAGTAACGGTGTCCTAAAGGGATTTTCCTTCTGAGAAAGCGAGGCCGGCAGGAATCTCGCGCTGCCTGTAACCGGCGGGCTGCACTTTGAGGCGTTTTTTCTTTTGCTGCGCCGATTTCTGTGGTAAAATGTGCGCATTACAGTTTTGAACGTGTGCGGGACGATATATGAGCAAGCCGAGTGTGCTTACCATAGCCAGCAGGATAAGAGCCATTCATACGTATGAAGTCATAGCGTCCGGCAATTCCATAACAGCCGACATAGCCGGCAGGAAGTTCCATTTTATCGGCGCTGGCGGCATAGGGATGAGCGGGCTGGCCCGTCTGCTGCTGAAACACAAGGCAACCGTCACCGGCTCCGACCAGATGCGCAGCGAAGTAATCGACCGCCTGAACCGTCACGGCGCAAATATCAAGGCGGGGCACGATTCATCAAACCTTGAGGACGCAACGGATGCCGTGGTAATCTCGGCGGCGATAAAAGAGGACAATCCTGAGTTGACCCTGGCTCGACAGTGCGGCCTGCGGGTTTTTAAGTATGCCGAGATGTTAGGCCGACTGTTTAACTGCTACAACGGTATAGCTGTTGCAGGGACGCACGGCAAGAGTACAACGAGCGGATGGCTCGCCCATTGCCTCAAACAGGCGGGCCTTGACCCGAATTTTATCGTAGGGGCTGAAATACCCCAGTTGGGCGGCAACTCCGGCGAGGGCAACGGCAGGCATTTCGTGGCCGAGGCCTGCGAGTACGACCGCAGTTTCCTTAATCTCAAGCCGCAAATCGGCTGTATATTGAATATCGAGCAGGACCACCTGGATTACTATCGAGATGAAGCCGAGATTGTCGAGGCGTTCTGTGATTTTGCACGCGGCATAAAAAAAGGCGGTGTTCTGATTGCCAACGGCGAGGATGCAAACGTCACGAAGGTCATCGCCGCCGTGCCCGCGTCTGTTCGCTGCCGGACGTTCGGTTTTGGCAGCCACTGCAACTTCCGCGCTGACAATATCGATGACAGCATCGGGCTGTGCCGCTTCGATGTGTACGAGGACGGCCGGCAGCTCGGACAGGTGCGAATCAACCTGCCGGGCAGGCACAACGTAGCTAACGCACTTGCAGTTGTGGCCGTGCTCGTCAACGCCGGATTTAAGGCAAGCGAGGCGCTGGAGCTGCTGCCCGGCTTTACCGGTGTTGACAGGCGCCTGATGCTGAAGGCGCAGGCGGGCGGGGTGGCGGTGCTTGACGATTACGCGCATCATCCGACCGAGATAAGGGCGTCGCTGGCGGCGATAAGGCAGCGTTATCAGCCCAGGCGGCTGTGGTGCGTTTTTCAGCCGCATCAGTACAGCAGGACAAGATTTCTGCTTGATGATTTTGCCGAGAGCTTTAAGCTGGCCGATGTGACCATTGTGCCGGAGATTTACTTCGTCCGGGATTCCCTGGCAAACAAGAAAGAGGTAAACTCTCAGATTCTTGTGGAGAAGATTCGAGGCGCCGGAAGCGAGGCGTTGTTCATAGATGGTTTCGAGCGTATTTGCGACCATTTGAAAAAAGAGGTCGGTCGCGGTGATGTGGTGGTTACTATGGGGGCTGGAGATGTCTGGAAAATTGCGGATGAATATATTCAGTGGCTTAGAGCAAATAGTCAAGACCGCTCACCCGCTGGGCAATGAGACGTGGTACGGGCTTGGCGGACCTGCCGATTATTTCATCAGGCCGGAAAACGTCGAGCAGTTGCAACAGGTTGTCGCCCGGTGCAATGAAAACGAGGTTCCCATACATGTACTCGGTTTCGGCTCAAATCTGCTCATCGCCGACAAGGGCATCCGCGGCGCTGTCCTGCAGTTCAAGGCGGACAATTACGCCCGGATGGATTTTAATGGCGAGCAGGTAACGGCTGGGGCGGGCGTGGAATTGAGCAAATTAGTGCTGACCTGCGTAAGAAAGGGGCTTTCGGGGCTGGAGGCGCTCACCGGCATACCCGGCTCCGTGGGGGGCGCGGTGCGGATGAACGCCGGCGGCAATTTTGGGGACATAGGCACGGCGGTGCAGACCGTTACGCTGATGGACGAGAACGGCAACATCTTTGAGAGGAGCAAGCCCGAGCTGGAATTCGATTACCGCCGGACGAACATAACGGCGAAGTTTATCCTCGGCGCAACTGTCGCGATGGCCGGCGGCGACCCCGACCAGATTATGCGGACGGTCAAGGAAATATGGGTTTACAAAAAAAACAACCAGCCCCTGAACACCATCAATTCGGGCTGCATATTC
>CAYGVZ010000109.1:0-8964 GCA_964353475.1 uncultured Pirellulales bacterium
TATTTCGGAAGGACATTATCCCTTGTCGGATAATCTACCATTGCTTTTAAAAGTTGAGATTCTAACTTTGATATTGCGTTAAATGGTTTCAATTTGTTGTTTTATATATTGCAAAAATATGTAATTAAATATTATAAAAAAGCAAGCATACTTTTTTCAATGTTCTGTAAGGTAAAGTTAAGATTGTTTCCTACTTTACTTTCAACAAAATACTGAATACAGTACGCTTGCTATTGCTAAAATTAATTTTGTAAAATTAAATTATAGCCCATCGAGCGTTTAACTCTTCAAACTATCATAATTTATTTTAGTCTGAATTTATAATTATGTTTAAACACATTAGTGTCATAAGTATAATGTAGCCGTATAGAACAGCTTTTTCTTTGGTCGATAAGTGATACATGGTTTTAAGAATTATTGGCAACTTTTCCAAATGAATCAAGCAACTTAATAAATAACGGGTGCTTGAACTCCGTTGCAACTTCATACCTATTGCCAGTTACTTTCATGCAGATGCCACTTGAAAAGTTTACAAATTCATTCTCACGTGCTGCTTGTATTAATGTATCCTTTCGGTACTTAGGGTTAACTGTTTCTGTTACGATTGTTTTTGCTAAAGAAAATCTATTTCTATTTAGCATTTCTGTTATTGATTCTTGCATAGTTTTATTTATTTATAGATTGGTTTAACTGCTATTAATATTCGTTCACTTGTTTCTCTGATATAGATTGTACCATTAAAGGTTTTTTTATTTACCTCAATTAAGGGAAAGGTATGTATTAACTCTTTCCCTATTGTCTGAGGAAAGGCTTCATTCGCTGCCTTAGTTACACTTTCTTGCGCTGGACAACACATTGCTCCATTAACGTTATTGATTGCTTTAAAATCAATCTCTAACACTTGTCTTGTCTTATCGTAGGTGTACTTCTCTTCCTCTATTTTATGTTTAGGAACTCTTGCCTTCATAAGTTTTAGTATTCGCTAGGTAACATGATTGTTCTACCTACATTCCAAAACGTTAGCTCATCGTACTCAAAGTCTGAGAACTCTATTACTTGCGTAACAAGAACATTATCGTTTCCGTCTGTTGCTTCTACAATAAATTCAAGGTCGTCTGTTCTAGTAAGTTTCCATGTTTGGAAATCTTCTCCTCTTAATCTTTCATCAAATTGGTAAGAAAGTATTACATCAATGAACCAGTAGCATTCACATTCCTCGCACAAAGTTATTACTCCGTCTGTTGCTATATGTCCTAGCATTAGTTTGTGCCAATTTTCTGTACCAATAAATTGACTGTATTTGTTATTTGCGTTTTTCATCTTGATTAGTTTTTATGGTTTGTTAAAATTTAGTTTAGTTTATTATCCGAAAATTATATCTGAAAAGAATACAGTCTGCAGAATAGCGTCAGCAGTATCTGCATCGTCTTGTTCTTCAATCATTGCAACTAAGTGTCGCAAAGGTGTGTTCTGTACTCTTTCATGTACGTCTTGCAAATTAATGCTTCTTGTCATATCTCCATCCCCTTCTTCATCTACTATTGTAAGACTGTTTCCATCGCGCAGTAGCTGCATAAATACATCTTCATAACAAGGAGATTTTAATTTATCTTTTGCCTCTCTGTATTCTGTAGCGTTGAAGTCAATACTTAGCCCATATCCTTCGATATAACTAAGTCCGTTGCATAATGCGTTGAAGAAGTATTCTTCTGATTCTTGTGGTGTGAGTGTAATTTTCATTTGATTAGTTTTTAAGTGTTTGTGTCTATTATATTTGTCCATTGTCTGCAAATGAGTAATACGAATTATCTTCGGGAGTTAATATGATATGTTCAATAACTTGCATATCTAATAACTTTGCCGCTTCTTTTACTTTATTGGTTATTTGAATATCGGCCTGACTAGCTACCAATTGTCCGCTTGGGTGGTTATGGCTCAAAATTATTGCACTTGCATTTACTCTCAATGCAGCTTGCAATATTATTTTTACATCAACCAAACAAGCTGACGTGCCGCCCTCGCTTATCAAAATAACTGCTAAAATTTTATTAGCTCTGTTTAGGTACATTGCATAAAAACTTTCTTTGTGTTCAATAGTATTGTAGTCATATACAGTTTTAAAAACTGAATATACTTTTTTACTGTCCTCTACTTTTATACGTTCAGAAGGTTTTATATTAGTCTTGTAAACTAGTTCTACTTCGCTTACAATACTGTTATCCATTGCGTTTATTAATTTAGTTTTCATTTTGATTGGTTTTTATAAATTATGATTAGTAAGTCCGAAAGGTGTACCACTTAGGTCGTAGTCGCAGGTGTACCCTAAAGGTTCAAGCGCTGCAATTAACTGCTGGCAATTCTCGTAGGTTTGGTCTTTGTGAGAAAATTCCTCTAGTACATTCTGCACCTCTAAAGGTAGCGATTCTATATCGTCAAATAAATCTTCCATGTGTTTATTTTTTTAAGAGTTTTTTAATTATGTATTTTAATTCAGGCTCAACCATTCTATAGAATGAGTAGGCTACTATTACAAAAGCAATGAGTAAGTAAGGAACGTGTGGTTTCATAATGCTTTATCTATTGCTTCTTTTGCATTTCTTACAGCATCTACAACTCTTCCGCTTATCACCCCTTCGTGTTCTACGCTATGTAAAAACTGCTGCAACGCTTCTAACATATCTGGCGCTGCTGCAATTAGTTTTGAGTTCGCTTGATGTTCTTCATTATCCTTATCAAAGTAAGGTATTAAAGCAACTGTTACTCCCGTTTGTTCGGGATAAATTTGGCCATCGTGAGCATGCCAATTTCCTTGTGTGTGATTGGTTTTCATTTTGTTTTATTTATTTAATTTATTTATTACGTTGTCTGCAATTGCTTTAATAGCTGCGAGGCTTGAAAAACCTTCATCAGATGAACAACCTTCGCTTATTAATATTAAAGCATCTAGTAGCTGAGGAGCTAATGAAATAAGTTTAGCATTCGCCTCTGTTTCTCGACTATTAATTTCATTGTGCATAATCTCAAACGTTGGCTCAATGTCTCCATCAATCCAAATTTGAGTACGCCTTCTTATTAACTTGCCTTTCTTAACAATCCATTCGCCTTTTGTGTGTTTACTTTCCATAGTTTTAGTTATTAGATTTAAGTTGTGAGAGAACTGTTGCGCAATGATTTTTTATTTCGCGCAATCTTTTTTGAATGTACTTTTTATCTTCATCGTCTTTAATGAATACAGTACCGCCTGTAATTAGTGACAGAATATCTTCTTCAAGTTTACATATTCTATCTATTTGTTCGTTTGACATTGTGATTGATTTTTATAGTTATTTAATTAGTGATTTCTTTTTAGCAATTATTAATTGAGCAACGTGTTTAAGTAATTCATCTACCGATTCAATCTTATTGCGTTTACAACAAGTTTTATGAATTTCAATAGTGCTATCTTCAAGATAGTAAATACCTTCTTTATGGGATTTATTAGAATAAAAATATATGCCTGTTTTATCAGTATTCCTATAGTCATCAAGGTGTCCGTTCCAATATATTTTTACTTCAAAATGTTGGGCAAAATCAAAACCTTGAATACCGTTAGAAACATAGTCAAGTTTACATTCGTATCCAAAATTATTAAGGAGCGCATTTAGCTTCTCAATGATGTCATCTACCTGGTTTTCATTTGCCTTGTCGTATAGCTTATTACTAATTCGTATCTCGCGTAAGAACTTTTCTTTTGCATTTATTTGTTGATTGATATACTCAATCAAGTCATTTGTTTCAGATGATGATGATGGCTCATTGAACTTATTAAATTCTGCAATTACAGAATCAATAATTGCTTGTTGGTTTTCTGTTAAGTTGGTTTTCATTGTGATTGATTTTTAGTTTAGTTTATTAATAGTTAATTGTTTCTCCTGTAAATTCGTATATTAAAATTGTCTTGTCTGTATTAGATAGCAATTCAAATACATAATCATCAACACAATCAATAGTTTCTGAAAAGTCGTTTACGTTTCTTAACTGTTCGAGCCTCCCATCTACAAAGAAAGATTGATTATTAATTGTTACTGTTGGTAGCATACCTGCTACAAATTGATTTGAGTTTGTTTTACAACGTGGCATGATTGATTTTTAAATTAGTTAGTTTACACGTACTACCAAAAATGATGATAGTACGCCCTCGCTATTTTATGCTGACTTGTAACAGCTAATTGTTTGATGCGAACTTTTCTAGGTGAGGATAACAAAGTAAGATATTGTCACTATTACCTACACTCATATACTTATCATAGTAGAAAGACGGAATGTAAATAGTATTGTCGTCTAGTGTTTTGATATACGTTATTTCTTTTTCATAGTCTGAATAACCTGCACCGCTATTAGTACCGTTCTCAATCATTGTAGAACCTAATACATAGAAGCGCAGTAGCACTGGGCTTACAAGTAACATACTCAATCTTTCAACCGCCATAGTTTCTTGATAATCTTTTAACACTACTTTCAAGCTAATGTTATTAGCTACAGCAGTTGCAGTCATGTAGCACGAAGCAATGATTCGCACCCTGTAATTAGATAACTCTAAGCGCTCAACTAATGCGAATACTTTAGATAACTTTTTGAATATATCTTTAGCACTCACCGCACCTGCAACGCCTATGTTAACTTCTATATTAATAAACTTAGGAGATTCTAATACATCAACTTCATTGATAAATATTTCGGGCAACCCTTGTAAGAAAGAATTAACATCAATAAACAAACCCTCAAAGTCATTCGTGTACATTCTGTTTGAGCCGCTTACTTCAATGGCTTCTGTTGAATGTTTAAGGGTATTGTAGTACTCAGTGCAACCACTTAGCGTTTTTTCATATATCTCTTCTTGTGTTAGGCTGCATCTTTTATTCCAACAAGAAATATCTTCTGTTGACCACCTTGCCCAATACTCACCTTTATCGGGATGCAACTCACATGCTTTTTTAGTTCTCTCAATCAACTCTTCTATGTTGTTATAAACCAATTCAATAGTTGGTTTAGTATTCCCCGAAGTTACGGGGGATACTTTAACTGTTTTTCTACGTGCCATTAGATTACGTTATTTAGTTTGCTTCTTAAATTGTGTGCTGTTGCACCTATTACTTTTAATTCAAATGCTTCTTTAAGTGAGAAGCCTACGCTCATTAACTTTTTCATATCTGCCATTGCTCGCATTGATATGATTGCTTTTTCATTTGCTAGTATCTCACGTGCTTCGTGTACTACCTTACAAATATCTTCACCAAACAATTGAAGTTCTAATGCTTTATCGTATCCAACTTCTAACTGTACAAATCTATCTTTAGTTGCCCCGTCTAAGGGGTTACGACCTGTGTATGTTATGCTTGCACCGCTTCCAAAGGTGTTCGCTGCTGCAACGCAAATGAAGTCAGCATGCTTCTTTACCATTCCATCGGGAAAAGCGCAGTAGCCGTTAGCTAATGCGCTGTTCATTGCAGTTAGAATGTTTGGTGAACCTGCATCTATTTCATCAATAAGAAACACACCACCGAACTCATACGCCTTTCTGAATAAACTTGGTACATAGTTACCATTCGCATCCATATAACCTTGCAAATCTACCTTACTTGATTGACCACAAACGCTTATCGCATAGAACTCTTTGCCCAATGCTAAGGCTGCATTCTCAGCCATTTGCGTTTTACCTGTACCTGCTGGCCCGTAGATATAAGGATTAATACCTGCAGCAAGCATCTTCAATACTCTTTCAAACTCAAAGTGTTGCAACCCTGTAACAGAACCCTTGTCAGTATCGTTTATCTTAATATCAATTTGCTTAACGTATGGCTTAGGTGCGTACTGCTCAATTAAAGATATAATTTTATCTTCATCAATAGCTACTTGCTGCGGCTTGTTTGCAAACGCATTGAGTAAGTCCTCGAATGCGCTGCTTAACGTGTTACTTACTTCTTTGATTTCAGTGTTGACTACTACTTGCGCAGCAGGCTTCTCGACCACTGCAGGCGGAGTTACCGTATTAGTATCTCTTAATTTTACTTTCACTTCTGTTTCAGTAGGTAATGGAATACCTAGCATTTCATGTACTAACTTAATAGCATCGCGTTCATTATCTACTGTTGTACCAAAGTCAGCAGCGATTTCAATAAAGGAATCTCTTGTATCAATTCCGTTTGTTGTGCAAAATTCATGCACTAAGTTGATTGTTGTTGTGTTCATAATTGATTGGTTTTTATTTTTGTTTTTAGATTAGTGATTGTTTATTTATTGATTGTTTCTTGTCCGTACTTGTTTACTATACTATTCCATGAAGTAGATTTCCCAAAATATTTACGTTTCTTGTCAGCCCTGTACCAGCGCTGTTTCTCTCTATGCCATTGGAAATTATACTCTTTAAGTATCTTCTGTATTTCCTTATCTTCTTTCTTACAGTCAGTCCATAAGTACAAATGTGTACGTTCTATAACTAAGCCAGTCTTTAAAGATATTTCTTTAGCAAGTTCAATAATTTCTAGTACGCCCACTTCTGTATCTTTAGGCTTATCTTTAGCAATTAAGCTATTAACATACGTTTCATAAGCAAGTGAGAAATTATCTTTCTCAAAACTGCCTATCTTTCTACGAACCTCAGCCAACTTGTCGGCCTGTTCTTTACTCACAAAATTAAATTGTATCATTTGTTTTTAGTTTATTAGGTACAAAATACATAATTGATATATGCCCGTTTGAATCAAACGTTTTGAACCATTTAAGGTGTGTGTTTTGACAAGTCCATTGCTTTGCCTCTAATGAGGTCTTGAAGATTAATGTAGTCCACATGTTAGTTAGTTTTATCTTCACGTTCCCAAGTACTAAACACCCTATTTAAGTACGCATTTTTTAAGTCAATTGCCTTTTTAAAGTCAATCTTTGTGAGTTTCTTTCCGTCAAAATAATGGATAAGGTAATTATCGTTTTGCTTTGCGAAGTACTCAATAGCACATACCATATCTTTTATAATTTGCTCGCGTTTTGCCGTTCCAAACATGTAAGGTACACTTTCACCTTTCTTTGGTAGTTCTGATAAGTCAGTTCTGAAAAACACAATGTTTGTACCGTAGTTCCTAGCAATATGAACAAACGGGCAACCGTTACTTGTTTCAATACCTTTCTTGTCGTGTTCAAAATCTGTTTTGTAATGTTTAACAAAACTTTCTGTTTTAGTTTTTAGCGTTTCAAAAATTGTCTGCATGATTGATTGATTTTTAGATTGTTTTTAATTTAAAATTGTTACCTCTTCTAATATTTCAGTACCGTAGGCTTTCCAGATTTCATTGAGAACTTTTTCCCTTGCCTGTAATATGTTTATTGCCTCTACAGTCATTCTTTCATTACTCCAAAATGAATTATCAAATTGGTAGTAGATTGTAAACTTTTTATAAAACGTTTTCATAATTGATTGATTGATTTTTAAGTGTATAAATTATCTTCTTACTTTAGGTAACGAACCAAGCCCGTAACAAACGCCTAGCTTTCTTTTGCCATGACGTTTATTTTTATGCTTCTTGTGTTTCTTTGGCCTAGAATTTTCGCACTCATTAGTAGATGCCGAAACATTTGCAGTGAATACCGCAATGATTAAAAGAAAGATTAGTTTTTTCATGTTTGATTGATTTTTATTTTTAGATTAAAATGATTTATTTGATTTGATTGTTAAGTAAATTAGTACGATACCTGCTATATCTGCGATTCCTGCAGACCATATAAACAGGTCGATATCTCTTGTTATAAAAGAGTACATTACTACCATTACGCATATTAAAAATATGCTTGAAAGAAATTTGATTGCATTCATGTTTATTTGATTTTAGATTAAAATTTTGGTTGATGCACACCCTACGAAAGGTATCTAAGAAACGTATTTCACACCAATATAATTACCACGTAATGATTACATGTTACATTACGAGAACTCATTTATTATTATTAAATTTTGGTTATTACATCAACTGGAAACCACCGCCCTAATTAAAGAACGGCAAACCTTTGAACCCCTATATTTCGATGTTAACGGATAACATTATTTTTACACAATACCTGCAAAATAAATAAACTACTTTTATTTTAAGCCTAACAACATGCGGATAAATCGCAGCCATGTTACTAATAATATTGTGTCGATGCGATTATACAAACCACCGCATCCGAATACAAAACACCCCTCTCGTAAGTGAATTATAAACGCAAAAGTTTTTCAAGCCAAAACCAATAAGCCCGTTGAAAGGATTTTTGTATTAAATACAAGCCCTCACAATTAACAGATTCCATTCTGTTAATACTTAGTTAGTCAGATAAAATTTCGCTACATTAAATTAATAATGATAACGGCAAAACATACCTTGCCCTTGCTACTTTTGAAGATTCCAATACGTCAATGAACTGCATATCTAATCAACTCCCAATAAGTTAGGGCGAATCTGTTAATTAAATACCTAGAAATAAATTTCTAGTTTTTAGCATAATACCAATTTATAGTTTATGGCATTTTTGCGCTCAAATTTGTGTAATTTAATACACCAATTGAAACGTGGCAAAAGTTCGATTTTTGCGCTTGCCTATTTGCAGCAAACTAACCACGTTTTTTTGTTATGCTTTGTACGCTTTGTTTAGGTATGATAAAACAGCCCAAACGCTATAATTACCACTTTTGGTTTGTTTAACGTTTGCCTTTAAAAGTTCGTATTGACTACTTTCGCGGGCTAACTTTGCAGCGCTTCTAATTTTGTCCGCCGTTTCGCTTTGTACATTACATTTTTCTAGTACGCTTAAACAATGCCCTAATGTTTTAACCTCTTTTTTTAGCTCATTATTGAATGCTAATTTGTCTGTGTTTGAAATTAAATTTTTCATAGTTGATTGATTTTTAAATTGTGAATGATTGATTTTTGATTGATTAATTTTGATAGGCAAATATGC
>CAYGVZ010000110.1:0-8947 GCA_964353475.1 uncultured Pirellulales bacterium
ATTACCCTGATATTGACCAGTTCAGCAGGCGGATTGAAGAAGAGCTGACTGCGGCGAAGGTTGACCTTGTGGTGCAGGGTGGCTGGCTGTGCCTGTGGAGGATACCGGCGCGGTACGAGAACAAAGTTATGAACATACATCCTGCGCTGCTGCCGAGTTTCGGGGGACAGGGGATGTGGGGACACCACGTGCACGAGGCGGTGCTTAAGGCCGGCTGCAAGGTGAGCGGGTGCACGGTGCATTTCTGCACGAATGAATACGACAGCGGGCCGATAATAGTGCAGCGATGCTGCCCGGTGAGAGATGATGACACGGCGGATACGCTTGCCGCACGGGTCTTCGAGCAGGAGTGTATCGCCTACCCGGAGGCAATCCGGCTGTTTGCCGAAGGCCGGCTAAGCGTGCAGGACGGGAGAGTATTCATAAAGGGGGAGGGCGGCAGGCCCAGTCGAAAGTTATGAACAAGCGAGAGAGAAGCATTATTTTGAACTTTGCGGCGGTGACAGTCGTCACGGCAATCGCCATATTGGCAATGGTGGAATTGAAGAACTGGGTCAACCGTGCTGAGGCGATGCGAGCAATGAACCACCTGGGCGCGTTGGTTCTCAAACACAGGGAGCAGCACGGGTATGTGCCGCCGGAGTCCTACATTGAAGAGGTCAAACAGGAAATTCAGGGAAGCGTTCGGCTGGGTGAGGTGCGTTACAGGGCGCGGTGGATTGACGTTAACCGCAAGCCGGATGTGATTCTCGCATACGTGGAGAAGACATACCGGTCGCTGTTTTTCAGTAGCGGCGTTGTGGTGCTTCGGCTGGATGGCCGGGTGGAGTGGATGGACACGGTCAGCTTCAAAAAGCTTTTGTCCAGCCAGCAAAGCCCGCTTGAGGCGGAGATGACAAAATAACGGCGGCGGTCAGGGCGATTGTACGGCTATTTCCTTCTTGGTCGGCTCCGGCGCATCGAAACCCTCAAGCTTGAGGTGTTCTTCATCCTGGACGTCAATCTTGATGAGGTTCTTGCCCTTGAACTCGCCGCGGAGCACCGCCTCGGAGAGAGGGTCCTCAAGATAATGCTCGATTGCTCTTCGCAGGGGTCTAGCGCCAAATTCAGGATTGTAGCCCTTCTCGATGAGGAACTCCTTTGCGCCCGCCGACAGTTCGAGCTTAAGGCCGTGCTCAGTGAGGCGTTTGAAGACCTTTGCAAGCTCGTAGTCAACGATTGTCTGGAGGTCCTGTTTTGTCAGGGACTTGAAGACGATTATGTCGTCGACCCGGTTGAGGAATTCCGGTCTGAAGTGGCGTTCGACCTCCTTGTGGAGCATTTCTTTCATCTTCTCGTAATTGGCTTCGGGTGTTTTCTTACCGAAGCCGAAGCCGCTGGTGCTCTTTATAAGCTCAGCGCCGATATTGCTGGTCATAATCAGGACGATGTTTTTGAAGTCGATGCCTCGTCCGAAGCTGTCGGTGAGGCGTCCCTCATCCATAATCTGGAGCAGTATGTTGTAAACATCGGGATGGGCCTTTTCGATTTCATCGAGGAGCAGGACGGCGTAAGGCCTGCGTCTGATGCGTTCGGTCAACTGGCCGCCCTCTTCGTACCCGACGTAGCCGGGGGGAGCGCCGACGAGGCGGCTGACGTTGTGCTTCTCCATAAACTCGCTCATATCCAGGCGGATAAGGGCGTTCCTGTCGCTGAACATAAACTCGGCAAGCGCCTGTGCCAGCAGCGTCTTGCCCACGCCGCTGGGTCCGAGAAGGATAAAGCAGCCCATCGGGCGGTTCGGGTCCTTCATACCGCTTCTGCTGCGGCGAACTGCTTTGGCTACCGCGCTAATCGCCTCATCTTGCGAGACAACCGTCTTGTGCAGCTCGGCCTCAAGCTCGAGGAGACGCTGCGTCTCTTTCTTTTCAAGGCGGGTAAGCGGCACGCCCGTCATATTGCTGACAACCTCAGCGATGACCTCGGCGTCGACGACGCCGGTGGTCTCCCTGTTCTCTTCATACCAGTCGCGCTGCCGCGTTGTCTTATCATTGAGGAGCTGCTGTGCCTCATCGCGCAGGGACGCGGCCCGCTCATAGTCGGCGTTTTTTACCGCCTCGTCTTTCTCTCTCTGGAGCTTCTCAATTTTCTCCTCAAGCTCGGTCACATCAGGCGGCGGCGTGAGGTTCTTGAGTCGTACACGTGCGCCTGCCTCATCAATTACGTCAATCGCCTTATCGGGCAGGCATCTGCCGGTGATGTACCTGGTGGAAAGTTCCACTGCCTGAAAGAGCGCCTCATCGGTGAACTTGACCCTGTGGTGGGCTTCGTAACGGTCCTGAAGCCCGCGGAGAATATCCTGTGTCTCGTCTTTGTTGGGCGGTTCAACAATGATTGTCTGGAAACGTCTCTCAAGCGCGCCGTCTTTTTCGACGTGCTTGCGGTACTCATCGAGGGTGGTAGCGCCGATGCACTGGACTTCGCCGCGTGCAAGGGCCGGCTTAAGGACGTTTGAGGCGTCGATGGCGCCCTCAGCGCCGCCTGCGCCGACAAGGGTATGAAGCTCATCAATAAAGAGGATGACGTTTTTGGCTCTTCGGACCTCGTTGATGACGGCCTTTATTCGCTCCTCAAACTGGCCGCGGTATTTTGTGCCGGCGACCATCATCGCCAGGTCGAGGACGACGATGCGTTTGCCTTTGAGCAGTTCGGGGACCTGCTTGTTGATTATCTGCTGGCTTAGTCCCTCGACGATGGCGGTTTTGCCTACTCCGGCCTCGCCCAAGAGGACGGGATTGTTCTTGGTCCTTCTGCAAAGTATCTGGATGAGGCGTTCAATCTCCCTCTTCCTGCCTATGACGGGGTCAAGCTCGCCGTCTGTTGCCAACTGGGTAAGGTCTCTTCCGAAACTGTCGAGCGCCGGGGTCTTGCTCTTTGGCTTTGCGCCGATGGCGGGCCCCATTTTCATACCATCAAGGCCGGTCGGCTCGTTGGTGTCAACACCGGCACCGAGGAGATTGAGGACCTCCTGGCGGACGTCTTCGAGCTTGAGGCCGAGATTCATAAGGACCTGGGCGGCGATACCCTCGGTTTCGCGCAACAGGCCCAACAGGAGATGTTCGGTGCCGACGTAGTTGTGATTCAGCGCGCGGGCTTCTTCGATTGCGAACTCGATGACCTTCTTGGCGCGCGGGGTCTGGGGGAGCTTGCCCATAGTGACCATTTCGGGGCCGCTCTTGACGAGCTTTTCAATTTCAAGGCGAAGCTTCTTGATATCGACATCGAGATTCTTGAGCACGGCCGCTCCCACGCCGCTGCCTTCTTTGACAAGGCCGAGCAGGATGTGTTCGGTGCCGATATATTCGTGGTTGAAGCGCTGCGCCTCCTGATTGGCCAGCGCCATCACTTTTCTTGCACGGTCAGTAAAGCGCTCAAACATTTGTTACCTCGACATTCACAGTCACAGTTAAGCTGAGACATTTTCCTGCTTCAAGATGCCTGTGCGGTTCTCCGCTCCGCTTAATTGTCGCTACCCGATATACTGCCATTATACGGCGTCCGCACAATCTGTCAATGACCCCTTTTGCACCAGCACCTCCTCATTTCGACCGCCCATCCCTGTTATTTAATATGTCCGGCAGCAGGGTTGTGTTCAAGGGTATGAAGCGTTGCTGCCATAGCAGTAGGGTTTATCGGCCAAAACCGGGCTTGACTTTTCGGCGGCGGCGTAAAATCGGCCTTTTTTATGACAAGACGCGGGATTCCCTCCAAAAGCGGACCTCGGCGGGCCGCGATGGGACGGCTGTGCCGATGTTGACGGTCTGCCTTCGTTTGGGGCGGAGCGGGTTAATTGAGCAACGGCAGCAGCAATGGCCGAAGTCCCATCGTCTAACCTGTTTTGTTCTGGAGACCAACCGGCCTGATGTTGCCTGGGTTCTCATCGTATAGTAAGATACGCGGGAAATTTGTCGTGCTGTGAAGGCGGATGCAGGATGTCACTGATTGGTTTGGATATAGGCACAACGGGGTGCAAGGCGATTGTCTTTGCGTCCGACGGTCGGATACTCGGCCAGGCATCGCGCGAGTATCCGATATTGACGCCGCGGGCGAACTGGGCGGAACAGGAGGCCGAACTTGTTTGGACGAAGGCGTGGGAGGCCTTGGGCGAGGCCGTCTCGAGAGCGGCTCAGTACAATGATGTCCCCGTGGCGATGGCTCTGTCGGTGCAGGGCGAGGCGGTGATTCCGGTCGATGCTGACGGCAGGGCATTGCGGCCAGCGATTTTGGGAATGGACACTCGCACTACAGGTGAGAACAAATGGCTGGTCAGTCGCTTCAGCCGACAAAAGCTTTTTAAGCGTACCGGAATGCCGGTTCACACTATAAACACGCTGCCGAAGCTGCTCTGGCTGCGCAGGCACGAGCCGCGAATCTGGAAAGGTGCTCATCAGTTTCTGCTGTACGAGGATTTTTTTCTGCGACGGCTTGTCGGCCGGGCGGTAATCAGTCACTGTCTTGCGTCTCGCACACAGATGTACGATTTGGCAAAAGGCGACTGGGCAGATGATATTTTGTCCGAATGCAAGATTGAGCGAGAGCGGCTGGCTCTGCTGCCGCCATTGCAGGGCGGTGTTGTGGGGACACTGAAAAAGGACCTCGCCCGGTCGCTGGGAATCAGCGGCGAAGTTCTGCTTGTCAGCGGCGGACACGACCAGGCCTGCGCGGCTCTGGGCAGCGGGGTGGTGAAACCCGGATTGGCTATGGTCTCGACCGGGACAGCCGAGGTAGTGGAAGTCGCTATGGACAAGCCGAAGTTGGCAGGACAACTTGAAAAAGGCGGCATCTCAGTTTATCGACATGTTGTACCCGGTCTGTATCTGGCGATGACTCTTAATCACAGCGGCGGGCTTTTGCTGCGGTGGTTCCGCGACACCCTGTGCCGATATGAATGTGATAAGGCCCGCGGTGAAGGCAAAGATGCTTACGAGCTTATTCTGGCGGGCGCGCCTGAGTGGCCGACCGGAGTTATGGTGCTGCCACATTTTTCGGGCAGCGGCACGCCATTACTCGATACCACATCGAGAGGCGCGATTATCGGTCTGACCTTAACTGCATCGCGCGCCGTCATAGCAAAGGCGATTCTTGAGGGTCTGACCTTTGAGCTTCGCATCAATACAGACCTTCTCAAAAAGTGCGGGATAAACATAAGGGAGCTTCACGCAGTTGGGGGCGGGGCGAGGAGCAACCTATGGCTGCAGTTGAAGGCCGACATCTGTAAGATACCGCTGCACATCCCGAAAGTTACTGAGGCGGCCTGTCTGGGGGCGGCGTTACTGGCCGGGGTCGGCGCCGGAGTGTACCCGGACCTCGTTTCGGCGGTTAGTCAAATGGTGCAGTTTGAACGTCGGGTTGCCCCGCAGAGAAAGTCGGTTCTCGCATACGACAAGCGGTGCAGGATTTATCAACGGCTCTACCCGGCTTTGGTCGGACTGCATCGGGAGCTTTAGGATGTGCTGTGTACAGTTGCGTAGTTTTTGTAAGGAGAAATATTGATGGCGCTGAGAATCACACGATGTTCGGAAAACCCGATTGTTCAGCCGGGGATTTATGAATGGCGTATGGCGGCAACCTTTAACCCCGCTGTGATTTACGACGAGGGGAAATTCTATATGTACGAGCGGGCGGCGGGGGGGCTGCGGCCATTTCACTGTTATATCGGTATGCTCGAAAGCGATGACGGTATCCACTTCAAGCACACGGTTGATAAGCCCGTCATAACGCCGGAGCTGTGCGGGTGCAAATACGGAAGCGTGCAGGACCCGCGTGTAGTCAAGATTGAGGGCGTCTATTATATTACGTTTGCATTTCGGCCTTATGCCTGGAGCAGTAATCCTACGGGAGTCGGCGTCCCCGAATCGTGTCAGAGCAAGTTTCCGGATTTTAGCGGCAAGGATGAGGATAATCAAAGTCGTTCCGGTATTGCGATGTCAAGAGACCGCATCAACTGGGAGATTGTCGGGTGGGTGAATCCGCCGCCGGCTGACGACCGCAACGTTATTTTGTTTCCTGAGAAAATCGGCGGGAAGTTTGCTGTGCTGCGAAGGCCCAGCGCCTTTGTCAGTACCGAGGCGAAACACACGGACGAGCAGCCCTGCGTGCGTATAAGTTATTCGGATGACCTGAAAGTGTGGAGCGAGCCGCAGGTTGTGATAAGGCCGCAGTTTGCGTGGGAGGACAATCGTATCGGCGGTTCGACGCCGCCCATCAAAACCAAAGAGGGCTGGCTCGTTTTCTATCACGGCGTGCAGAACATTTATCCGCCGACCAGGCGGGTTGTCTATCGTATGAGCGCGATGCTTTGCGACCTGAAAAACCCGACAAAAGTACTTGCCCGCTGTCCTGAGCCGATATTGGAGCCGCAGATGTATTATGAGAAGTTCGGGCTGTATATCCCCAACGTGGTATTCCCGACAGCGGCGGTCGTGAAAGACGGTCTGGTGTATATCTATTATGGCGTGTGCGATACTGCAATTGCCCTTGCAACCGTGCCTTTGAAGGACCTGCTGGCGCACGTGCTGCGATATAAAGTGTGAGTATTGGTGAATGGGCGAGACTGTTCGCAGTTTAAACAACCCGCTTTGTGAGCTTGCAGAGTGTCCCCTGTGGGACCAGTCGGATGGGTGCCTGTATTGGACTGATATTCCTGGTCGATGCTTATGGCGTTACGACCCAAAGTCGGGCAAATCAGGGCCGTTCTGGTCGGGGGATATGCAGGTCGGCGGCCTGTGCCTGTGCACGGACGGTTCGTTTCTGTTGTGCAGCGACAAGGGTGTGTTTAAGCTCAAAGGCAAACTCGGGCTTGTATTCGATGTGGGCTTGTCGCGGGGCGAGCCCTTCGGCTTCGCTCAGGGCGAGCGATTCAATGATGCGGTCGCCGACACCCGCGGTCGCGTCTTTGCCGGAACAATGAAGGAGACATTGCGAGACGGTCGGCTCTTTCGTCTTGAACGGGGACGCGAGCCGGTTTGCGTATTGCAGGGGCTTGGAATATCAAACGGGATGGGTTTTTCGGCTGACCATCATTTTTTCTATCACACCGACTCGATTCCGCGAACGATTACGCGATATGAGTATGACGAGCGAACAGGCGAGATTGCGAAGGGGCGCATCTGGTATCGAGGCGACGAACGTGATGGCTGTCCCGATGGTATGACGGTCGATGGCGAAGATTGTGTATGGGTCGCCTGCTGGGGCGGCGGGTGCGTCATTCGCCTCGACCCTGACGGTAAGGAACTGACGCGTATCAAAGTACCTGCGTTACAGGTATCAGCGTTGACTTTTGGCGGTGCAGAATACAAAACTCTGTACATAACCACTGCGGCCAAAGGCGCGGCGGATTCAGGCGCTGGGATGGATAAGGACGGGCGTTTCCTGGGCGGAAGCGTTTATGAGGTGCAGTGCGATGTTGCCGGTCGCCCCGAGGGTCTTGCGGGTTTTTGAGAGGCAGGTATGGCCAAAGGACCAAGAACAAAGAAGCTTATTGTCGGCATCACGGACTATATTAATCCGCCGGCGGATATTGAGAGCCGGGCGTTTCCTGAGACGCGGTTTGAATTTCTGCCGGACTGGCGCAAGGGTCACCGGCAGAGCGAGCGATGGCGGCAGGTCGATGCGCTGCTGACGTGGCATTTTGCCATCAATGCCGACACAATCAAGCTGCTGGATAATTGCAGGATTGTTGTTCGTTACGGCGTGGGTTACGACACAGTCGATGTGGGGGCATTGGCGCAGCGAGGTATTCCGTTGTGCAACACGCCGGACTATGGAACAGAGGAAGTGGCTGACGCGGCCTGTGCAATGATTCTGGGGATTGGGCGCAAGGTTTTTCTTTATGACCGCTACTGCCGGCATTACAGGAGAGGAACCTGGCAGGAGAATCTGCTCAAGCCGCACCAGAGGACCAGCGAACAGACGCTGGGCGTCATCGGGGTTGGTCGCATCGGCACCGCGGTGGTGAATCGTATGAAGCCGTTTGGCTTTCGTATTCTGGGCTATGACCCCTACCAGCCGTCGGGCCACGAAAAGGCCGTCGGTTACGAGCGCGTTGATTCACAGCGGGAGCTTCTTCAGCAATCGGATATTGTAACGCTGCATTGTCCGTTGACGGATGAGACACGTGGGATGGCGGACGCCGGATTTTTCAGGCGGATGAAGAAGGGAGCGTCTTTGGTAAATACGGCCCGCGGCGGAATCCTCGCGGGACTGGATTGTCTTGAAGACGCGTTGCGGAGCGGGCGGCTTGCCTGTGCGGCGATGGACGTGCTGCCCTCGGAGCCGCCGAAAGAGCATCATTTGCTTACGGCCTGGCGAAAAGATGAGCCGTGGATTCGCGGTCGGCTGATAATCAATCCTCACGCTGCGTATTATTCGGAGCAGGGCTGGTTCGAGATGCGATACAAGGCGGCTGAGACAGCGCGGCTGTATCTTTTACGCGGGAAGCTTCGCAACCTTATCAGCCCCGAGAAAAAATAGCCGGGGCGAAGGAGTTTGTGCGATGAGACGAGCTGAAATCACGGGAAAAGGTAGAATAGAAATCGTCAATGTACCCATGCCGCAGCCGGGGTCAAACGAGGTCAAAATCAGGATTGGCTGTTGCGGGGTGTGCGGCTCGGACGTTCTCGAATATCTCTATCCTGCCGGTTTCTCAAAGTGCCTCGGCCATGAGTTTGCGGGAGTCGTTGTCGGGGTCGGCTCGAAGGTAAAGAGCGTCAAAAGGGGTGACCGTGTCGTGGCCTACAACTTTGATGCTCAGGGTTTTGCCGAATATGCGGTTGTAAAGGCCAGAGACGTTATGATTTTGCCCAAAGGGCTTTCAATCGAGCAGGGCGCTCTGATAGAGCCGGTTACAGTCGCGCTGACGGGATTTCGCTACTGTGGTTTTCGCACTGGTGATACCTGTTTCATTTCG
>CAYGVZ010000111.1:0-8935 GCA_964353475.1 uncultured Pirellulales bacterium
AATAATATACGAAAGATTATCCGATGAAAAATCCTTTGCACGGATTCGAAGCAAAGGGGATACGGCATTATTCGGTGGGAGGACTACCGAGCAGATGAAACAAAAACTGGAGATTCCAAAATCTAGGGCTTTGGCTGATTTTCTGCCGACAATTACGATAAAAGCAAAGGATTTTGCCAATGAGATAACCAACTTCAATATCAAGCGGGACGACCTGCGGACGGAAACCGGTATTACCAAAGAGCATGTAAAAAATAATCAGGAAGTTCGAAAACTTCTTATCAAGCGAAATATCAAGCCGGAAGAACTGTCTCCGGCAGAAGATGTAAAAAAGCTGGAAAGAAAACTTGCCTCCGAACAAAAGAAATTGATAACCAGAGCAGAACCGCTGGACACGATAGAGGATCAATCACAGAATAATTTGTGAATCTTCAATTAGACGCTATTGGCAACAAATGTAATCCCTTTTCCAATCTTTTGCCTGCCGCGGCAAGCCCTTCGACTTCGCTCAGGGCAGGCGGGTGGGATTACCAGGCGGCGTCGGAGCGGAATTGTCGGAGGAGAGCGCGGTCGTCCTCGTCCTTATCCTTTTTGATTAGGCCGAGGTAAAGGAGAAATGAGCCGATGGCGATGCCGCCGAGAAAGCCGCCGACGTGCATCACGTAGGCGATTCTGGTGACGTTGCTGAAGCCGATGATGCCGGCCACGAAGTTGATGATAAACGAAGCGATAATGACCCAGAAGCCGGAGACGCTGAAACGGTGAAAGGGGAAGATGATAAAGACCCAGCAGCAGCTTATGGAATTGAAGGGGTAGAGGAGGATATAGATGCCGATGATGGCGTTGAGCGCGCCGCTCGCGCCGATGGCCAGGCCGCCGTCGCAGAGGACGTAGAAAATGGCGGCGATGAGTCCGCCGGCGATGTAAACAAAGGGATAAAGGACGTTGCCGATTTTGGAGCAGACGGCGTTGCCGAAGACCCATAAGAAGAGGAGGTTTCCGAACAGGTGGAGGAAGCCGGCGTGCTGCCACATATAGCCGAAGAGGCCGGTGAGCTTCCAGCCGTCGAGGACAAAGGGTCGAATCTGGTGGACGGGCGATGTCATTTGCTGGAAGAACGCGAAGAGAATCCAGGCGATGATGAGGTAGTTGGCGTAAGGCCGTGTCTTGCTTTCCACGTCAACCTTGTACGGCACGATGTACAGCATATTCCACTCCGAAGGGTCAGAACAACGACAACATTGATGAATCGGCTGGGCAAAGACGGCGGTAAAGGACAATGTGAGGACAATTGCCTGATGTGGTTTGTCGCCGAATCAGGGCGTAAAAATAAAAAAAGACGTTTTTTTTCTGCGCGCTGGCGCGGCGTTTTATTGGACACTCGACGGGACGATCGCACGCTGAACGGCAATGAGTCCTATATGTAGTAGTCGTCTGATAATTTTTCCCTTCATATCGCGTTGCTGGTTATAGGGCGTTGGCGGACGGTTCGGGAGCACTGCTAAAGAAAAGTCATTTTGGGTGTCGATACTCCGATAAGCAGGTTGTTGTCGTGCAGCGGTTCGGCGGAGGTCAATCGCGCAGCGACCGGAAAAAAATGTGGACGGCGAAGGACTGGCGAAGATGAGCAAAAGAGAGTTGATTGACTGTATCTGTGAGATAAACAAGACGGCAAAGGCGGAGTTTTTGGCGAGGTTTTCCGAAGAGGAGCTAAAACAGTATCTTGAGCACCTGATGGAGCTGGACCTGGAGGAGCTGCTGGTCTGCGCGTAGGAGGGGAGTATGATTGTGGCGGCATGGGGGGCCGCTGCGCGGTCTTTGGCGAGGGGCGATGAGTCGAAATCCCACCTGAGTTTTATCTAATCACAACACCGTCGTATTTAACTATCGCAGCACCCATAGCTGCATCTGCGGGTTTGACAGAGGTGATGATAGTGTTGCGTCCGGTCTTAATCATATACAGGAGGTAAAACTCGGATATACTGCTCGCGCGCTCCGGCAGGGTAATGACGTCAGGGAAGGGCGCGGCGACGATGTTGTCTTCGGTAAGCTTTATCGCGGCGGGCTTCTGGTCGCCGGTGAGAGAGCAGAAATCGAGTTCATAGACGGTCTGCTGTCCGACTTTGGCGGTGACGATGGCGCCTACGGGCGGATGGGAACGACCGTAGAGGTCAACGAGAACGGGCAACTGGTCGGCGGATATGGCGGCGCCGGTGGGGGGGTTGTTGCATTTGAGTGAAAGGACGCGATAACCGTCGGCGGCTTTGAGCATATCAGGGAGCTTATTTTCTGCGGTGGCGCGGCTGGCGGCCTGCTCGGAAGGTTGGGCGGCATCGTTTGCTTCGGCAGGGGCCGTATTTGGTTCGGCGGTGCGCTGCGGGTTCAGTTGCACCTGAGCGCAAACGATTGCTCCTGAGTCGAATACGGCGGGTATTTTGCTGTCGGGTGTTTGCAGGGATTGCAGGTGGTCCTCATCGGCTACATGGAGCGAGAGTTCCTTGAGGAGTTCTGCGCCGTAGGTAAGCTTGAGGCCGTGGATTTTGGATGATGCCAGGGGAGATATATCGGCAGAGAGGCGGGCGCAGGCGGAGGCGGGTACGAAAGGAGAGGGCGGCGGGAGCTGGTCCGAAGGGGCGAGGGAGCTGACAGCAGCAGCTACATTGGCTTTGAACTGGAGCAGCACCGGTTCGAGACCATCCTGCACCCAGAACGCGAAGTCAATCCACCTGGTAGTGCCTGAGACGTCTTCGTTCTCGAGGGTTATCGTGTCGGAGAGAGATTTTATCTGGACTCGGCCGCCGGTCGTGAGATAGCCGACCGGATAGGCGGGCAGAGCTTTTCCGGCGAGGCGGTTCTGAGCTCCTTTTTGGGCAGAGAGCAGGCGGAACTGTGAGAGGGTGAATCTGCCGGCGGTGGCAAAGCCCCTTCCCGTGAAGCCGGAGCGTACAATGGTAAGGCGGTGTCCGGCTTTCGCAGGGACGGGTTGCCCCTGGCTGTCGCGTATGTCATCAGGAGCGAGCCAGGCGGCCTTTGGGGGGAGCTCAATAGCAGCAGGGTCGGTGGTGGCGGGGATTTCACGGTTGCAGCGGTTGAGAAAGAGCTGGTTGATGAAGTCGGCGTGGAGGACGGCGAAGCTTTTGTCGCCGGACAAACTGCCTTTGCTGATAAGGCCGAATGAGCCGGCGACGAATGTATCGGCGCCGAGCAGCAGACCGTGAGGTTCATCAGCGTTGATTGTACGAGAGTCGAATCTTTGATAGGGCAGGTTGTTTGCGAGAGGCGCCATTGCCAGGGCGGTAACCAGGACGCCGGAGACGACCAGTCCCAGCAGCAGGCCGAAGATGATTCTGCCTATTTGGTCGTGGAGCAGCTCGATGACAATGGGCCTTGGGATTATGGCGAGGGCGACTGTTTGCAGTACCGCCAGGCAGACAAGAAACAGTGCGAGCAGGCATACCGGCTGTGCCCAGGCGACGAGGGTTTCACTTGCGATGAGCAGGGAAGCGAGCGGTTCAAAGTAAGCGAAGGCGGCGATGGCCGCACATATACTTGCGAGCAGGGCGGCAAATGCCTTAACGGCATTACCGCGGCGGAACTGATAAGCGGCGGAACCGAGAATGATGAGCAGCACCGCGAGAACGGCCATTTATTGCCTCACTTTCGCAAAGGGCGGGATACGATAGTAATGTGCGTTTATTTTCATTGTTCGCTCGTGGTTTTCTGGTCTTTCGATGAGGTCAGCACCCTGACCATCTCGTTTATTGAAGTCGTGCCTGCAACGACTCTGCGAAGGGCCTGTTCCTGGAGATAGAGCATTTTGGCGCGTCTGAATTCGGTGGCAAGGTCGGAGAGGGACTTGCACTGTCTGACTGCCTTTCGCAGGTCGTCGTTGAGAATTATGGTTTCAAAGACGCTCATCCTGCCGGCGTAGCCGGTTTCCTGGCAACTGTCGCAGGGGTGTGGTTTTCCGCGTTTATCGTAAACAACTTTGCCGGCCCTGTAGAGTACCTTGGCTTTGTCGGGTGGTATGTTGAATTTTCTGAGCAGGTCCTTATTCGGCTCATAGGCCTGCCTGCATTCCTGGCAGAGCTTGCGGAGAAGTCGCTGGTTTGTGATACCGAGGAGGGTTTCGGCGGCGGTGTTCTTGTCGCCGACCAGCTTAATCCACTTTGCGAGGGCCTTAATGACGCTGTCGGCTTCGAGGGTGATATAGATGAGTTTGCCGTCGCGTGCGGCGTTGGAGGCGACCTGGGCGGTCTCGGCGTCCTCGCAATCGGCTACTCCGACGATATCGGGGTCCATCCTGACGATTGAGAGAAGTTTCTTGCCGTAAGTGGTGACGCCGCTGTCGCTGAGCTTATAGAGGTTCTGGGTGATGTTGGGGAGATTGCCGCCGGGCTGTCTTTCGATTGTAACGATGCCGTTGAGGAATGCGTCGTGGTTGCGAAGCAGGGCGTAGAAGGTTGTAGTGACGCCGCTGTTTCGCGGGCCTGATATGATTAGAACTCGCTGCCTGACGCTTTGAAGGGTGTTGAGCTGTTCGAGCTGCTCATTGGTCAGGCCAAGCTCATTGATTTTAGTTATGGTCTGCTGGGCGAGCATTTTGATTCTGACCTGTTCACCCGCCGTTGAACCGGCGCTCGACACCTCCCAGTCAATGCGTCTTTGCTGTCGGAAAATGGTAAACTTGCCTTTTTGGGGTTTTCGCTTTTCGTTGATGTCGAGATTGGCGAGGTTTTTGAGAAACCGGACGAGGTAATCGACCTGGTCTTTGGGGATGGCCGGCTGCTTGAGGAGGGTGCCGTCCACGCGGTAGGCGACGCCGTAGTTTTCGGGGTCCGGCGAGAGGATTATGTCGTAAGCCCTTCGCCAGACGGCGTCCTTGAAGAGAGCGTAAGCGGCCTTGTACCCGAAGAACTCAGGGGTTTTCGGCTCAGGGGGAGTGACCTCGTTGTTGTTGGCGGTTATGAATATGAAGCTTTTCTCGGTTTCGAGTTTTTTATCTTCCTTGTTGAACAGATCTTTAATGTGTTCGATGGTGCCGACGCGCTGAAACTCAGGCACGAGGGCGTTACGATGAGTTATGTAAATGACGGCGGCGGCGCCGACTGCGACTATGTATATTGCCAGCCCGATGAGGAACATACCTGCGTAGAGCCAGATGATGGAAGCGGCAGCCCAGGTGCCGAGAAGGACTGCCGTCCAGAAGGTGTGCTTAGTTCCGACCGCCTCGGCATCGTCATAGACCCACCTGACGAGCGGCAGGCCGGCAAAGGCGAGGATGACGTAAACGGCGAACTTTATCGGCGAGACGTAACCGCCGTATGTAACAGCAGCCAACGGCAAATGCGGCATAAGAAACTCCGTTAAGATGTTGAGCGGCTCACAGGATTCCACCGGCATCGGCCCTGATACCTTTGAGGGCCATTTTGAGTTCATCGGGATTGGGCGCGTATTTGTATGCTTCTCGCGGCTCTACGAAGCCGTCGAGAACCAGGGTGCGCAAGCTGTCGGTAATATCGAGCATACCTTCTTCGCGGCAGCCGCGAATAAGGGTGGGGAGCTCCGATTCACGGCCCTCGCTGATGAGTTTTCTTGCTTCAGAGTTGGCTATGAGCACCTCGAGAGCAGGTATTCGGTCAATGCCTTCTTTGACGGAAGGCAAAAGGGTCTGGGTGATAATGGCGCGGAGAGTCAAGCTGAGCGTCTGGCGAGCGAGGGTGCGTTCTTTTTCGGGGAAGAGGTCGAGGAGTCGCTGGACGCACTGTGCAGAGTTGGCGGCGTGGATGGTGCCGAAGACGAGGTGTCCCGTCTCGGCGGCCCGCATACCTGCTGCGACGGTTCCGGCGTCGCGGACCTCGCCGATAAACACAACATCGGGGTCCTGCCGCATAAGATACCTCAGTGCCTCGTCGTAGTCGGCGACGTCGATGCCGATTTCGCGCTGGGAGACGATGGCCTTTTTGTCCCTGATGAGGTATTCGATGGGGTCTTCGATGGTAACGATGTGGCAGAAACGACCTGCGTTGATATGGTCAACCATCGCCACTGCGGTGGTGGTCTTGCCGCAACCGGTGGGGCCTACGACCAGGATAAGGCCCTGTGGGCCGTCGGCGGTTTTTTCGAGGATGGGCGGCAGATGGAGGTCTTTGAGGGAAGGTATCGTGCTGTTGACTCGCCTGGCGACCAAGCTGATAAGTCCTCGCTGACGAAAGATGTTGACGCGGAATCGCTCGTCCTCGGTGAGGCCGTAGGCGAAATCAAATGTGCCGTGCTGGAGAAAGATACGTTTTTGTTCGTCGGTAAGTATTTCGAATATGAGTTTCTCCATTCTGGATTCGGTGATGACTTCGCCGGTAGTGTTTTTGAGGTCGTTCTGGATTCGCAGTTTAGGGGGTTGTCCGACCTTGAGGTGGATGTCGGCTGCGCGCATTTTGGCCGCGGCCCGGAAGTACTTGTTCAATTCCGGCTCGGCGGTTGAAGCAGCTTGTGGTTCAATTTGCTGGTCCGCAGTCATAGTCAGCCGACGTCGCAGCCCATATCCGACAATCAGGTGTGATTGCGACTTACAAAACATTCATTATAAGACGTTCCGCGTAACAGTCAACTATAGGCATCTTAATTCTTCGGCATAAATGGGCGATGCCTTTTGCGGTTGCAGGCGGAGGAAAATCGGGATGTCGTGAGCAGGTCAGCACAGGGCTGAAAAGGGGGTTTTGTGCTTATAGACAGGGGACGAATGAATTTGGATGCAGGGAGTCGGCGGAACAGATTGAATTGGGCGGCGGTATGTTATAATATAGAGACGCCAGGTATGAAATGGGGTGTGGTTTGCAGAGCGTTACTTTTAGGGTGGACAGCGTGAAAAAGGCATTTACGCTGATAGAGTTGCTGGTGGTAATCGCCATCGTTGCCTTATTGATGTCGATACTGATGCCGGCCCTGCGGCTTGCGATGAAGCAGGCGCGGGCGGTCGCCTGCCAGAGCACGCTAAAGCAGTGGGGGCTGGTTTTCTCATCGTATACCAGCGATAACGAAGGAATGTTTATCAGCGGGCTTCTGAACGGCAGCACCAACAACGCAGGGATGGGTATATGGTGGATAAAGGCGCTGCAGCCATATTATAGAGATTGGCGTCTTCGGCTGTGCACCGAGGCGAGGAACCGCAAGGGCAGGTGGAGTATGCTTATAGGGCGTGATTCGTATGACGCCTGGATTACGCCGATTGACGGGACGCACTTCAGGATTGCAGATGCAGACACGAAGGTGGAGAATCGGTATTTCCTGATGGGCAGTTACGGGCCGAACGGGTGGATATGCAATCCACCATTATATCAGAACGGCAACCAGCCGGTAACAAATATGTGGGGTCGAGAGCCAATCAAGGACCACTGGAGGACGGCGGACGTGAGGGGCCAGGCGGATATACCCGTCTTTCTGGATTGTATGTGGGTGGATGCCTGGCCAAAAGATACAGACGAGCCGCCGCCGGTAGAGGAATGGCGGCTGGATTTGCCGAACCAGAACGAGATGAGGCGGTTTTGCGTTGACCGGCACAGGGGGTTTGTAAACGTGCTGTTTATGGACGGGGTGGTCCGCAAGACCGGGCTGAAGGAGTTGTGGACGCTGAAGTGGCACCGGACATACGATGTGTGCGGGCCGTGGACGAAATGCGGGGGAGCGCAGAGTGCCGACTGGCCCGAATGGATGCGGGACCTGCCGACATACTAAAATGACGGAGGGGGAAAAAGGGCACAAGTGGACACGTGCATAAGGCACAAGTCGTCGCTCGTGACCTGTGGCTCGTTTTTCGTCGTGCGTATTGTGTTGGGCGTGATGTGTTACCTGGATTCGTTGAGCCAGAGGTCGAGGCGGGGTGCCTGCCAGTCGTAGGGTTTGCCGAGGATGTCGAGGTCGCCGTCGCCATCGAGGTCGGCGATTTTTCCCTCGTGGACGCCGATGCCGGTCGTTACTTCGATTGTCTCATAATTTCCCTTTCCGTCTCCCAGCAGGATTCGCGTTTTGGCGTCGGGCGTTCTGCCTCCGAGGTTCATTTCCGCATTGAATATGTCGAGATGACCGTCGCCGTTGAAATCGATGGTGGCGAGCGTATGGCCGTTATCGACCGAGGCGATTACCTGCTTCGGAAACCACACTCCTTTTCTCCACTCATACATCATCATAGGCGCAACGCCGTCTCCGACGACAAGGATTATCTCCGGGCGGCCGCCTTCGATGAATTGGCCGGCAGCAGCGCGGGTGAACTGATAACTTGCGTCTATAATGTTGGGCACATAGGTCGTATCGCGCACATGTTTGAACCATCTGCCGCCGCCTACGATGTCTTTCTTTCCATCGCCGTCGATGTCGGCTTTGGCAAGACCTTCGTGCTCGTTGATGCCCTTGAAGCCGGGGTATTTGCCTCGCTGCATCATCTCGCCGTCCGTGCTGTAAGAGTAAATTTCATTGTACTGCCAGGTTTGGGCCTCTCTGGGTTTGTCGGGGATTTCGGCTATGTATAACTTGCCTGCACCCTGGTTCCAGAAAACCAGTTCCTGTCTGCCGTCGCCGTCGAAGTCGCCGAACATCTGGTCGTGGTGTTTGGTCTGGCCGAGGTTTTTGATTTCGCGTCGCGTCCAAGGCCGGTTGGGGTCGAAGTCGGGACAGGGATTTTCCCACCACCATACCTTGTTTGATTGCGAGTCGCCGCCGAAGGCGACGTCTAAGTCGCCATCGCCGTCGATGTCGGTAACGGCTGAGCCGGCCTCGATTGTCAGCGCCTCCGCATCGACGACGTATTTTGTCCAGCCGGTGTTGCCCCTGCGATACCACACGACACTTGGCGCTTTCGTCCTCTCGGTAATCAGGAAGTCGTTGACGCCGTCCTCATCGACGTCAAAGACAACACAGGAGGTCTGCTGATTCCCCGTGTTTG
>CAYGVZ010000112.1:0-8933 GCA_964353475.1 uncultured Pirellulales bacterium
GCCCCAAGGGGATTCGAACCCCTGTTGCCGGGTTGAAAACCCGATGTCCTAGGCCGACCTAGACGATGGGGCCAATGAAAAATCAAAAATCAGATATCAAAATGCAAAAAGAGCCCCGCCTGTAACCTTGCAGCGATTCCTGAACCTTGATTTTTGACTTTTGATATTTGCTATTCTTCCCTTATTCCATACTGATTGCTTCTTCGGGACAGGCGTCCACACAGACCCCGCAGTCGATACAGGAATCAGGATTGACCTGCGCCTTGCTCTCAGCCATCGAAATGGCCTCGCTGGGGCACTCCGCGACACACGACTCACAACCGGTGCACTTTGCTTTATTGACCTTAGCTGGCATTTACACTACCCTTTCCAAGACAGATACTGCAAACAGTTTACGAATAATAATGCTACGTACAGAACGCCGAAAATGTTACAAAATCATCTTCGTAATACAACACAAATTTTCGTTAATTTTTTCGTGGGAAAGGTGTTATCTTTACGCCCGGTGCAATCGGGCGTATTATTGACGGGAGATGGTTTATGGCTAAGGCATCACGATTGTTTCCTTTGGTTGCAGCTTGCACGCTGGTTATCGTTGCCCTGACGGCCTGCGAACTTGTCCAACAAGTGCAAAGCGACAGCTACGATGTGGTGGTTTACGGCGGGACGAGCGGCGGCGTGATGGCGGCGGTGCAGGCGGCAAGGATGGGCAAGTCCGTTGTGCTGATTGAGCCGACCGGACATATCGGCGGGCTGACGACCGGCGGGCTGGGTGCGACCGACATCGGGAATAAGAAGGCCATCGGCGGACTTGCACGCGAATTCTATCATCGCGTCTATCTGCATTACAGACAGGCGGATAGCTGGAAGTACGAGAAGCGAGAGCAGTACAGACGAGACCCCAACATCTGGCACGGCGGAACCCAGCTATGGGACCAGGAGCAGGCGTGGTGGACGCTCGAGCCGCACGTCGCTGAGGCGATTTTCAATGTTCTTGTCCGCGACCATAAGGTGCCTGTGGTGTACAACGAGCGGCTGGACCTTAAAGATGGGGTGCATAAAGAGGGGACACGAATAACGGCGATAAAGATGGAATCGGGACGGGTCTTCAGGGGAGAAATGTTTATAGACGCAACATACGAAGGCGACCTGATGGCAAAGGCGGGCGTCTCATTCACGGTCGGGCGCGAGGGAAATGCGCAATACGCCGAGACGCTTAACGGGGTCCAGACCAGACGTGCCGTTTCGCATCAGTTTGTCAAATGCGTTGACCCATACGTCAGGCCGGGCGACGCAGGCAGCGGCCTGTTGCCAGGGGTGCGGGGCGATAAACCGGGCGTTGAGGGCGAAGGCGATAAGTGTGTACAGGCGTACTGTTTTCGTATGTGCCTCACAGATGCGCCCGAAAACAAAATCCCATTCCCCAAGCCCGCCAATTATGACGAGCTGCGGTATGAATTGTTGCTGCGGTATTACGAAGCGGGTTATGACGCAATCCCCTGGCTGCCCACAATGATGCCGAATCGCAAGACCGACACGAACAACGGGGATGGGTTTTCAACAGACGACATCGGCGGCAACTACGATTATCCTGAAGGTGATTACGAAGAACGCGAGGCGATTGTCGCCGAACACGAAAGTTACCAGAAAGGCCTTATGTGGACGCTGGCGAATCATCCGCGAGTGCCGGAGAAGATTCGCAGACAGGTCAGTCGCTGGGGACTTGCGAGAGACGAATTCACTGACAACAACAATTGGCCGCGTCAGTTGTATGTCCGCGAAGCGAGACGAATGGTCGGCGATTATGTTATGACCGAACATAATTGTCGCGGCAGAGAGATTGCCCCCGATTCAGTCGGTCTTGGCGCTTATGGTATGGATTCGCACAATGTGCAGCGGTATGTTGATGCAAATGGCTGTGCACGCAACGAAGGCGACGTGCAGGTGCCAGTCGCAGTGCCTTATCCGATAAGTTACCGCTCGATTGTCCCCAAAGAGAGCGAGTGCTCAAACCTGTTGGTGCCCGTGTGCCTGTCCGCATCGCATATCGCCTACGGCTCGATTCGTATGGAACCGGTCTTTATGGTCGTGGGCCAGTCCGCCGCCACCGCCGCCTGCCTCGCCATTGACGCCAATATCACCGTCCAAGAGTTGAGTTACGTCCAACTGCAGGCCCGGCTGCTAAAGGACAGGCAAGTCCTTCAATCGAGATAGTCGGGTCTTGCCGTTCCCTCGCCGCTGGAAAGGTTCTGTATTTCTAAGGCCGGGCAGAGGGCGGTTATTTGTCGGGCTTGGTTTTCTCTTCGCGAATCTGGCCTGTCATTGGGACAAAACTGACCGGCAGCAGGTAAGTTGTTTTCGCATTGCCCTGTTTGTCCTTGTCAATCAGCAGAAGCTGTTGTATCCGGCCGACATCGCCGAGGGGCATAATCAGGCGACCGCCGGGGGCGACTTGCTGGATGAGGCGAGGTGGTACCTGTGGGGCGGCGGCAGTTACGATAACGGCATCGAAGGGACCCTTTTCCGGCCAACCGAAATACCCGTCGCCCGCCCTTACAGAGACGTTCCTGTATCCGAGACCCTCCAGGCGCTTCTTTGCTGATTCAGCAAGCTCGCTGACAATCTCTATGGTATAAACCTCCGCTGTGATTTCGGCGCAGACGGCGGCCTGGTAGCCGGAGCCGGTTCCTATTTCGAGCACTTTTGAGTCGGGTCTGAGGTGAAGCGCCTCAGTCATAAACGCCACGATGTAGGGCTGGCTGATTGTCTGGCCCAGGCCGATTGGCAGGGGCTGGTCGGTATAGGCGTATCCCAGGTCGCTGGGTCGAACAAAAAAATGCCGGGGGACGGTGAGCATTGCCCGCAGGACGTTGGGGTCGTTTATATCTCGCTGGCGAATCTGCTGCTCGACCATATCGGCCCGCCGCTCTGTGTATTCGCCGAATGCCTTGTGGGCGTGGTCGGGGCGCGGGTATTGCGGTGCGTTTGGGCCTGAGACGGCCTTAGCCGCCGGCGCTGCCGCAAACAGGCAGACAATCGCAAAAAATGCGATGACCCGCCTTGTATTACATCCGCATACTCCTTTGAGCGCTCTGCTGCAGTTATCTGCCATTGTTTTGCCCTCTAAAGCCGACGCGAGATATTATACCAGGTGCCGGTGATTTTGCCTGAAATATCAAGCGGGCGGCAAACGTCTAAGATATGTCGGCAGGAATATCGAAAACCCCTGCCGGGACGGCAGTTACGATGCTGTTATAGAACATACAGGCAATACAATACGTAAAGGAAGCATCGTTTAGACGGTTGTCGGGACGGTTTTGGCCTTTTATGCGGTAAGCTGTTTTGGTATAATCAGATACATACACGGACGAAAACAGCGAGATGATTGTAGGTGGGCTGGAGCAAGGGTGGAATTTGGGGCGATTTGAGCCGAGATTGTTGATTTGCGCATTAGCGGTCGGTGCAGTGGTATTGGCTGTGGGTGGAGGGTGCAGCCCTGAAAAATACAAGGCCGAGGCCGACAAAGACGTCTATAAAATCATAGACAGCAAATGGCATCCAAGTTTCGGCACAAAGGCCAACTACGTAATCAGAGATGCAAACACAATCGACTCGCCCAACGATATAAAGTTCAGTGCAATCTCCGTCCCGACCCCGCCCGAAACGGTCTCGCTCGCCCAGGCGGCTGCAATCGCAACCGCGAACAGCAGGACTTATCAACTCGAAAAGGAATCGCTTTACACGTCCGCACTCGACTTGACAGGGACAAGACATGACTACGAATTGCAGTGGTTTGCTACCGTCGATGGCGGGTACATTAACGATGGCGTGGACGACGACGAGTTTTCGCTTGAGTCAAACATCGAGGCAAAACGGCGCTTCATTCTTCCCAACGGCATCGACATCGGCACTTCGCTGGCGGTTGACTGGTCAAGATATCTGACTGGCTCGCCTCGGACATCGGTTGGTTCACTGCTGAAGGTAAGCGGGGTGTTGCCTCTTCTTGGCAGCGGCGGGGCAAAACGCGACTGGGAAACGCTGCTGCAGGCGGAACGCAGTATGCTGTACAAGATACGCGCGTTCAACCGTTACCGACAGAACTTTGTGGTCGATACGATTAATGCCTATTACGGTGTCCTCAGTAAAAAAGATACGATAACCAACGCCCAGACCAACTACAACCGGATGCTGGAGACACAGGACCGGCTGGAGATGGAAGCGCAGGCGGGCCGGCTTACGCGGATTGAGGTTGATGAGGCCCAGCAAAACGTTTTGCGGGCTCAGGATGATCTGGTCAGGGCGCAGCAGAGCTACGAGTTCTCGCTGGACAGCTTCAAGATACAATTAGGCCTGCCCACGGACATGAATATTATCCTTGACCAGAACGAGCTGATGGCGCTGGAAGATATGGGCATTACCAAACCGGAATTTACGCTGGATACTGCAATAGAGGCGGCGCTGGTGCATCGGCTGGATTTGGCCAACACAAGGGACGCCATAGATGATTCTGCTCGCCAGTTGAAACTGGCGGCAGAGGGCTTGCCGCCGCAGATTAATATCACCGGAGACATCGGCTACGACACACCGAGGCCGACGGAATTCCAGGAACTCAGGTTTCACCAGGGCAGCTACGATTTCGGCTTTAATGCGGACCTGCCGTTGGACAGAAAAATACAGCGCAATACCTACCGCAGGGCGCTCATTACACTTGACCAGTCACAAAGACAGTATGAAGGTCAGATTGACCGGATTAAACTGGACGTGCGAAACGCATACCGGCAGCTTCAGCAGACGGCGGAGCAGTATCAGATACAGAAGCTGAGTTTGGAATTAGCCAGGAAACGGCTGGAAAGCAACGAACTCTATATGCAGGCGGGACGCGTTACAGTGCGAATCCTGCTCGATTCACAGGCGGCTCTCGTGGCGGCGCAGAATGCTGTGACCGCGGCGCTCGTGAGCCACCTCGATGCGAAGCTGCGTTTTTACCGCGACATCGGATTGCTTCAGGTCAAGCCCGACGGGATGTGGGCGCAGGAACCTGCCTCGCCTAAGACGGCGAGTCAAGGCGGACAGCCGGCGCAACCGAAATTGAAAGAAGCAGGCGAACAACAAAAGGAACAAGACAATGACGGAACTCAAACCGAACAACAGGAATCGTAAATGGCTAATTGGCGGCGCGGTAGCGGCCGTCGTTGTTTTATCGGCGCTGCTGCTGGCTGCATCGAAAAGAACGGCACAGCCCGCCAGAACAACCAGAAATCTGATGACCTTTAGCGCCCGCAGAGACAACCTGACCGTAATGGTCAGCGAAAGCGGCAGCATAAAGGCAAAAACATCAACCGAACTGAAAAGCGGGGTAGAAGGTCGTGCGACCATATCCAAGATTGTGCCTGAAGGGACGTACGTAACACAGCAGGATGTGGACAGCAATGTGATTCTTATAGAGCTTGACGCCGGCGACCTGAGAGAACAATTGGCCCAGCGGGAAATCGATTATGCCAGCGCCGAAGCGTCATACGCGGAGGCCAAGGAGGCCTACGATATCCAGGTCAAACAAAACGAGAGCGACATCAGCGAAGGCCAGCTTAATGTCAAATTCGCCCTGATGGACTTCCAGAAGTACCTGGGCGCGTCGCTGGCAAAGGAGATTGTCGCGCGGGCCGAGCAGATTGTGGACCCCAACATTGATGTTACGACTGTAGTTGATATGAATACCCTGTTCGGCAATTCGAACGACGACCCGAACAGCGGCGAAGAAGGAGAGGCGTGGAACTTATTCAAGCAGCGCCAGGATGACATAGTGATTGCCGACGAGAATCTCAGACGCGCCGGTACGACCCTGACCTGGACTCAGCGTCTGCGGGAGAAAGGGTACATCTCCCAGACGCAGCTCGAAAGCGACGAGTTGACGATGACGAGTTGCCGGATTCGGCTGGAGCAGGCCAGGGCCGAACTGGAGTTGTTCAAGAGCTATGACTTTCCGAAAGTGTGCCAGCAGCGTCTGAGCAACTATTATGAAGCCAAACGTGAGCTGGACCGCAGATACGCCAAGGCAAGGGCGCAGCTCTCACAGTCAAAGGCGCGATTGGAGAGCGCACGGTCACGATTTAACCTGAATCAGGACCGGCTGGAGAAAGCCAAGAAGCAAGTCGTGGCGACCACCATGCGGGCGCCTTCGCCTGGACTTGTTACATACGGCTCGCCAGACGAGGACTTCCGGCACTGGCGCGGGGAGGTAATCGCGGTAGGCCAGCAGGTATCACAACAGCAGACCATCATTACACTGCCCAACACTGCCGAGATGGTTGCGGAAATAAGCGTTCACGAGTCGAGCGTTGATAAGGTGCGGCCGGGACAGAAAGCTACGATTGTTATGGACGCCTTTCCCGATAAAGTCCTGCACGGTGAGGTACTAAAAGTGGCGCCTCTGCCCGACACCAGCCGCAACTTCCTCAGCCCCGATGTAAAGGTCTATAAGACCCAGGTCAGCATCGAGGGTACGCACGATTACCTCAAGCCGGGTATGTCAGCAAGGGTTGACATTATGGCAGCGCAGCTTACCGATGTGATTATAGTGCCGGTGCAGGTCGTGGCCAACCGTGCTGGCAGCAAGGTCTGCTACGTCTATGCAGGCGGCACCAAGGAAAGGCGGGTCGAAACGGGCGAATTCAATGACACATACGTGCAGATTACCAGTGGGCTGGAAGAGGGCGAGGAAGTGCTCCTGAACCCCCCGCGAATCACCGAGACAAAGGAAGAAAACGCCAGGCAGACAACGGACAGACGCGAGCAACAGGGAGAAAAAGGCCAGCCGTTGCCGCAGCAGGCGCGCCGTGCTGAAAGTGCCCAGCCCGCAATGGAAGGGCCGCCCGCGGGCTTTGATGTGAACCAGATAAGCCCCGAGATGCAGGAGAGAATGAGACAGTTCAGGCAGGGGCAGGGACAGGGGCCGCCCGATTTCAATCAGCTTGACGAAGAGACGCGAAACAGAATCAGACAGATGCGAGGCGGACGGCGCCAGAGGCAAAGCGATGATGCAGGCAGCGGGCCAAGACCTTGATTTCACCGCCGACGGGGCGATTCTGGTCTTCGAGCGGCTGTGCAAGAGCTATAATCTCGGACACATGGAGTTGAAAGTCCTGCGCGACATCGACCTTACCATAAAAAAGGGCGAATACGTCGCCATAATGGGACCAAGCGGGTCTGGAAAATCCACGCTGCTCAATCTCATCGGTTGCCTGGACCGCCCGTCAAGCGGCAGGTACCTGTTAGGTGGCCAGGACGTCTCAACCCTTGACGATGACCAGCTCTCGCTTATTCGCGGCCAGCACATCGGCTTCGTCTTCCAGTCATTCAACCTGATGGCACAACTGAACATCATCGAAAACATCGAGGTACCGATGTTCTATCAGGGTATTTCTGAGCACAAAAGCACCGCGCGTGCCATGGAGCTGGCGGACCTGGTGGGTCTGGGCGACCGCATCAAACACAGGCCTTCGGAACTCTCCGGCGGCCAGCAGCAGCGAGTCGCTATCGCCAGGTCTCTTGCCAACAACCCCCTCATTGTGCTTGCCGATGAGCCCACGGGCAACCTCGATTCCCAAAGCGGGGCCGAGATACTTGGCATTCTTGACAAGATGCACGAGCAGGGAAAAACGCTGATTGTTATCACGCACGACGAGAACATCGCCGAGCACGCAAGAAGGGTCATTCGCCTCCTTGACGGGCGAATACTGAAACAAACGTACAGGGACTGACAGGGTATGTTTTTCCGCTTCAAGAGAACGGTTAAGTTGGGTATCAAGAGCTTGTGGGTGCATCGGCTGCGCTCAACGCTCACGACCCTGGGTATTATTTTCGGGGTGGCGTCGGTGATAGCAATGCTTGCCATAGGCGAAGGCGCAAGCCGGGCGGCACAGGAACAAATCTCTCGCCTGGGCAGTTTGAACCTGATTATAGAAACTGTCAAGCCCCCCGAAGACCAGGCCGCCAGCGGCAGGACGCAGACCATGCAGGAGTACGGCCTGACGTACAAAGACGCCGAGCGTTTCCGCAACGGCATACCAAATGTGCAGGTGGTTGTCCCCGTCCGCCGCATTGGACAGCAGGCCTGGTACCGCAACCGAAAGGTATCGGTCGAGGTGGTCGGGACCGTTCCCTGGCATCTCGACACGTCACCGGTAACGATAAAGACCGGGCGATTCCTTGCCTCGTCTGATATGGACTACAGACAGGACGTCTGCATCGTGGACGAGAGGGTGGTCGATGAACTCTTCCGCTTCGACGACCCGGTGGGGCAGTATGTCAAGGTATCCCGGGACTATTACTGCGTTGTCGGCATCGTCAGCAGTGTTCCGTTGACGACTGCAGGCACGCCGGAGGAACAGCCAAACGGCGGCGAGGCAAAGAGTCAGAGCGGCGCCAGTACCGGCAACATCTATATCCCACTGACGACCGTCAAGGACCGCTTCGGCGAGATGACAATGCAGTCATCAGGTGACACCGGCAGAAGCATCGAGAGAGTCGAGTTGCAGGAAATCGTCGTAAAGGTAAGCAACCTCACCGAAGTGGTGCCTACGCGGGATATCGTTGACACCATCCTCAGCCGCTTTCACAAGAAAAGCGACTACAAGATTGTCGTGCCGCTGGAGCTGCTCAGGCAGGCGAAACGCACCCAGGCCATATTCAGCATCGTCCTCGGCTCTATCGCCGCAATCTCCCTCGTGGTGGGCGGCATCGGCATTATGAACATTATGTTAGCCACCGTCTCCGAACGCACTCGTGAAATCGGCATCCGCCGCGCGCTGGGTGCTAAGAAAAGGGACATTGTGCTTCAGTTTCTTTCAGAGACCCTCATCCTCACCTTTGCCGGCGGCATACTCGGCATCATCGTCGGCTCCGTCATTCCCTCATTCGTCACCTATTTCGGCAGT
>CAYGVZ010000113.1:0-8886 GCA_964353475.1 uncultured Pirellulales bacterium
CGATGGGGTTGTCATCGGTGGTGCACATACCTTCGCGGGCCAGGATTGACAGGAGCGCCGGCATCCTCAGCTACTACCGGATATTCGCGCGGAACAAGCGGTACGGCGAGGCGGCGTGGCAGTGGCCGAGCAGTTCAAGGATGCTGGACGACGGAGCGGTTGAAGTAACATGGCCTGCTGCCCAGGGGCGACCCTTTGAGATGACTGCCACGTACCGCTGGAGCAACGCAACTGCTCTCGATGTCGAGACGGCAGTAAGGGCCGAGGAGAATCTGAGCGACTTTGAAGTGTTCTTGGCATCCTATTTTGACGAGCACTTTCCGTCGCCATACATGTATGTCGGCGAAGACATCAATGCGGCAGAAAAGAAGCATTTGCGGCCGGCAAAGAGGGATTATGGCGAGTGGCAGATGTTCCCGCGAAGCCAAGAAGCTGTCTCGCTGATCCGGGACGGACGATGGAAAATCGAACCAAATCCTGTGGACTGGGCTGACAAGGTTCGCATGGCCGCGCCGATTTGCCTGCGGCGCAATCAGGGAGTTGACTTGGCAGTGGTACTGATGGCGCCGGCGGAAGATTGTTTCGCGACGGCGACGCCATACGAAGGAGAGAGCCACTATTCACTCTATCTGTCACTTTTTGGCCGAGACATCGATGCTGGGCAAACTGCAAAAGCCCGTTCACGGCTCGTCGTGACAGAAGGTATTTCCGAACAGGAAATCCTTGACCTGTACCGGGACTATACGAAGGACCTATCAGGCCGTATGCAGACAGGTGGTTTTTAGCGCATTGCGCAGCCAGAATTGTTGCCGTATTTTGAATTTGTTGGGAGTCCAGGATATGTCTAAGCACAGGGTTATCAAACACAAGAAAGTCGAGAGCCGCACAATCGCTCTAATTTGCATCGCATTCTCACTTGTCGCCGCAGTCAAAGCAGCCGATACCGGCCGTGCCGATATCCTGATTGTCACCGGCATCGATTATCCAGGCCATCTGTGGAGGGATACCGCGCCGACGCTCAAAAAGGTGCTGCTCGAAGATAAACGCCTGACAGTTGATATTGTTGAAGACCCCGGCTTCCTTGCATCTGAAAAGATTGACCAGTACGATGCGATAGTACTGCACTTTATGAACTGGGAAAAGCCCGACCCCGGCGAGAAGGCACGGGTGAATCTGCGACGGTTCGTCGAAAATGGCAAAGGATTGATGCTGGTTCATTTTGCATGCGGGGCATTTCAGGGCTGGAGCGAATTTGAGCATCTTGCCGGACGGGTATATGACCCGAACAAGCGCGGACACGACCCTTATGGCAGGTTTACAGTCAAGATTGTTGACAGGAAGCACCCTGTCACAAGTGGCTTGAGTGATTTCGAAACCGTCGATGAGCTATATACGTGCCTTGCCGGCGATAATCCTGTTGAAGTCATCGCTTCTGCCGTATCGAAGGTAGATCAGAAGGTTTATCCAATGGCCTTTGTTCTCAACTGCGGCAGGGGCAGGGTATTCCATTCAGTGCTCGGCCACGACCCGCAGGCGATAGCTAACCGCCACGTTGCAGAGCTTTTCCGTCGAGGGTGTGCATGGGCGGCTGGGCTTGAGCCGCTGCGTCAGAAGAAGGTGGTTATGATTGCCGGCAGGGACTCCCACGCTGAGGGCGAGCACCGGCACTCCGATGGACTCAAACTCCTTCAGAAGTGTCTCGATACTTCGCCGAACATTTCTGGAATTAAGACCACGTATGTATTCGAGGATGAACTCTACAAGAACACGGGCATTCTTGATGAAGCCGATACGGTAGTGATATACAGTGACGGCTGGGCGGCGCATCCGCTGGCCGACAAAGGCGTATTTGAGAAAATGAAGATACTCGTTTCCCAAGGGGTCGGCTTGGTCTGTATTCATTTTGCCATAGCGCCGCCTAAAGATAGTGAGGCTGAGTCGCTCTTTTTCGACTGGCTCGGCGGTATGTACAAGGATGGTTATTCGAAGAATCCCGTTGATACCTTTGCTGCAAGTATCGCCTCGCCGGACCATCCGGTTTGTGCCGGCTGCGGAAATTTCAGTGCGCGCGATGAGTTCTACTACCAGCTTAGATTCGTTCAGAGTGCTGCGATAACCCCTATTCTCACAATAACGCGGCCGCAGGAGAATCCTGCCGAGCAGGTCGTCGCGTGGGCATATCAAAGACCCGATGGTGGCCGCAGCTTCGGCATCTCAGGCGGACATTTCGACAGAAACTGGCAAATCGAACCGCTGCGAAAAACGGTACTCAACGCCATCGTCTGGACAGCACATGGATATGTCCCTGCTGATGGTGTCGAATCCGACAAAACCAACTAATAAATGGGAGCTGACAAATGAAAATTGGTATTCACACGGATAATTACAGGCTTGAGAGCAGAAGTATTGAGTACACACTCGACAGTATTGCGAGAATCGGGGCAGAATACACCGAGTTGAACATGATGCAGGGTATCGACCTGTTCCAGGGGCAGGGCTTTATCCCGAATGTAACCATGATGGATGACCCGCTTGAGATACTGGAGATGGTGGAAAAACGCGGCTTGAAGGTCAGTTGCCTCGATGCCCACTATCCACTTTGGTCTTATCGCTGCATTGAGCACATGCGGATGGCGATCCTCTTTGCGGACCAGATGGGCGTTGATGCGATTGCCACGACGGATTCCGACAAGCTGCCCGCGGGTATGAGCGAGGAGGAGGGATTTGCGATTATCAAGTATCACCTCGGCGAGGTCCTTAAGTTTGCAGATAGACATAAAATTGCGGTCTGTCTCGAGCCTCACGGCCAACTCACAAACCATCCACAGAAAATGAAACGCCTTGTCTCCTGCCACGACAGCAAGTTTTTGAAGATCAACTTTGATACCGGCAACAGTTACATGGCGGGCTGGCAGCCCCAGGAGTTCCTCGCACAGGTCATCGAAAAAGTGCATCACTGCCATGTCAAAGATGTCGCGCCGGAGCTGTCCGATGAAGCCAGAGGCCAAGAAACAGGCATCATTTCAAGCGATGTCTATGTAGGCTCCGGCGCCAACGCCGACAATATTGTTGAGTGCCTTAAAATATTCAAAGCCAATGACTTTGACGGCGTACTGTGTCTGGAATGTGGCGGCGAGGCGCGAAGCAAGGATAGCTTTGAGTGGATCACAAGACAGGTTAAAGCGATTGAATAGGTATCCGGCTGCAAGTACGGGCATGCAGGCAACCGTCATATGATGGTCACCCACCCGCAATTGCGCTTCGCGCGACACGTCGCGACTCAGCCGAAGATGCCGGCAAAGCTCCTTGTACAGCACAAGATGCTCCTCGTCAGTCCCTTTGTCGTGCAGGCAGATGAGCAACGGCAATGGCGTGCGGTGGTCGCTGGCTGGCCAGCCGTGCACGCTCATTACCGATATGCTGATTGAGAATGTAAGAGTTCTTTCCCATGTCCCCATAGGATATGAAGTTGTTGTCGGCAACACAATTCGCCTCGACTTGAAGAAAGGCCGGACCGCTATCCTGTGCCCAGCCGACTGCCCGCCGGAATTAGTAATCTCACCCGTCACCGACCAAAGCGAAAAGTACAATTGCCTCGGGAAGAAACTTCGCTGAAGTACAGACACTGTACGCAATGCGAAGATGAACAGAATCACCCTGCCAGCCTCATGGGGCTGGCGAAAGTTATCGAAATAGGCCGTGGCCTTCAGCGTTTCAACTTCCATCTCATCTAAACGTGTCATGCTCATGTACCTTTTCGCACCCCATCTTGTCCCAAGGATATGTCTCAGGCGGGCCGCGGCCAGCATCAGTGCCGACTGCCAAGAGTCGGATGGGTGGCCATGAAAGAAGCTCGGGCTAAATCACGACATGGGTACTAATGGTTGTCACCCCGCATCAAACCGGCCTTACCCACGCTAACGTCGGGCCGTTTTTGCAAGCTGGTTTGTAAGCGGCCGGGATAGCATTTCTTAAGTTATTGTCCCCAAAAGACATAACGTTGTCTTCCAACGGACTATCAATCCGACCACAGCCAGTTCATCCCAGTGGCTCGCACAACGTTTGGAAAATCTTCTGGATTTTCGCCCGCCAGGATTGATTTTGTCCCTTCGACTAAACAGCTATCCTTTGTTCATTTCAGGTAAACTTCAGCCAACACCTTAGTTGCTTTCTTGATATGCTCCGGCAGGTTCAACCAGTGCTCTACAACAAGTACCAAGCCGGGGTCTTGAACGGGTTTCGGCGCATTGTGTACGCCTGATTTTGCGCCACCACTTGCCGAAATCGCAGTTCTTCATAGCGTCGATGGGGGGCAAGTCCCGTACCGCCCATTCTGTGAGCCCTTATTCGGCGGCGAGTCGAGAATGTTTCATTTTTTGTGCTCTTACTGTCCCACTCGATAGTTTGTGGCAGTAGCATTCTCGTACAATTCCTCTGGAACCTGCAGATACTCAGTTTACGGGTTGCTTCAACTCCACCATCTTATCCTACTGGGTCCGCCACAGAACAAGTCGAGCGTTTGCTGCGGTATAAAAGGATAGTCCTTGCAACTGAAGTTTTCAGGACAAAACCTCCGATAATAGCTAATGTCGGACGAACTCTGCTTTTCATCCGTTGGCATGAGCAAAGAGCGCATTACTCATCTATTATTCTTACAAGAGCGGAATAATCCTGGATTTCCCATATAAAAGTATCGGATTTAATATGGATTTGATAGTATAGAGCTTATGGATGCTGTTCAAACCAGTTTTGACAGTTCTGATTTGGAGAACCCAATGGGTAAAAGAAGCCACCGTTCAATATACCGCCACGCAGAGCTGGTGGTGATTGCATAGCCATCCACGTCATTCTGAATTGGAAGTGGATTAAATGTTATGCGAAAGGTCTATTTGCGAGGGACGCTTGCGATGAAGAAAGGATTTGAACAGGGAGATGTCTTTTGCCGGTTTTGCGTAGCAGTCGCGTTGCCCTTGTTTTGGTTTTCTGGCTGTTGGAGCACAGAGAGGAAAGAGAACTCGTTAGGTTCAGCCACTGTTGAACAATCGCAGTCGTTTATATCGGCGAAACCGATATGGCCTGCTGGACGGGATAAGGAGATGAATCTTTTTGTGGGTTTCCGGGCAGCGTTTAAGAAACCAGTCGGCGAAAAAGCGATTTTGCGGATTGCGGGCTCGAGTGTTTATCGGATTTTTCTTAACGGAAATGTCGTCGGGTACGGGCCGGCCAGGGCCGCACACGGCTATTTTCGCGTTGATGAATGGGAGCTTGGCAAGCTTGAGAACGAGAACATAGTGGCGATAGAGGCGGCTGGGTACAACGTGAACAGCTATTATCTGCTTGACCAGCCGGCATTCGTACAGGCGGAAGTGGTTGCGGATGGAAAAGTGCTGGCATCAACTGCGGCCAAAGGAGCACTTTTTGAGGCATCGATACTTAAAGAGCGGGTGCAGAAGGTTCAGCGGTACAGTTTTCAGCGGCCGTTCAGTGAGTATTATCGGCTTGGCGAGGGCTTCGACCGATGGCGGCGGGAAAAGGCGGCGCATTTTGAGAAGGTGAAATGTACGGTTACGCCGGCAAAGAAACTTCTTTGTCGGAGGGTTCCGTATCCTGAATTCCTGCTTCGTCAACCGGTCTGCCACGTCTCAAAAGGAGATATAGAGGCATATAAGCCGGAGCGGTTGTGGCAGAACAGGTCACTAACCGAAATAGGTCCAAAGCTAAAGGGATTCCGCATTGACGACCTTGAGGTTGTGCCGTCGATTGAATTGCAAAAGATTCAATCGACAGGGATGATTGACCTGAATGAAGCGTACTTTCCGGGAGAGCCGTTTGCGCTTGGCAAGAAATCATTCAGGATTCTGGATTTTGGCACGAACCTGACGGGTTTTGTCGGTGCTGAGGTTCAGTGTCGCAAGAAGACCCGCCTGTTTGTGACATTCGATGAGATTCTCTCCAATAATGACGTGGATTTCAAGCGTCTGAGCTGCGTCAACATCGTGGGGTACGAATTGCAGCCGGGGCTTTACAATCTTGAGTCGTTTGAGCCGTACACGTTGAGGTATCTGAAGATAATTGTCCTCGATGGCAACTGCGAGATAAAAAACGTGTTCCTTCGTGAGTATGTGAATCCCGATGTTGCGAAGGCGCAGTTTGCGTGCAGCGACAGGCGTCTTAATGAGATATTTGAGGCGGGCAGAGAAACGTTTAGACAGAATGCAGTCGATGTGTTTACTGATTGTCCCTCACGAGAGAGGGCGGGCTGGCTCATGGACAGTTTGCGGACTGCGGCAGTGGAGTATGATTTGACGGGGACAAGCACGGTAGAGAAGAATTTTTTCGAGAACTACCTGCTTGCACCGAGGATTGAACAACTGCCAGAAGGGATGCCGGCTATGTGTTATCCGGCCGACCACTACGACGGTGTATTCATTCCGAACTGGGCGATGTGGTTTGTGATAGAGCTGGATGAATTACTTCAGCGAAGTGGAGACCGTCAATTAGTTGATGCTCTCAAGCCGAAGGTGATGGCCCTATTCGATTATCTTAAAGGATTTGAAAATGAAGACGGGCTGCTTGAGAACCTGAAAAGCTGGATATTTGTTGAGTGGTCGCCGGCAAACCAGTTCGTCCAAAATGTGAATTTTCCGACGAATATGCTGTATGCGGAGACGCTTGCCACAGCGGGCAGGATGTACAATCAGCCGGAACTCGTTGAGAAGGCGAAGAAACTGCAGGCGATGATTGAACAGCAGTCGTTTGACGGTGAGTTCTTCGTGGACAACGCTGTACGAAAGAATGGAAAGTTAGAGCCGACGAGGAATCGGACTGAGTCGTGCCAGGACTATGCCTTCTTTTTCGGCATAGCAAGTCCGGAGACGCATAAGGAGCTCTGGGAGAGATTGCGGTCACAATTCGGCCCCGATAGAGTTAAGAAAGGACTGTATCCTGAGATTCATCCGGCAAATGCCATGATAGGCAACTGGATGCGGCTGGAGGTGCTCAGCCGATATGGGCTTTGCCGGCAATTGACGGAAGAGTTCGTTGACTATTATCTGTATATGGCTGACAGAACCGGCACGTTGTGGGAGAATACGGGGGCTGAGGCGAGCTGCAATCACGGTTTTGCTTCGTACGTTGTGCATGTCCTCTACAGGGATGTGTTGGGCGTTTACAGAATCGCTCAGCAGGGAAAAGTTGTTGAACTGCGGTTCAGCGATGTCGCGGTTGAATGGTGCCAGGGGCGGCTGCCTACAAGGGATGGTTTTGTTTTTGTTGAATGGTTCAAAGACGGGGACAGGATTAAATACAAAATTGATGTCCCTGCGGGGTATAAGGTGAAGGTTGAGAACCGCACGGGCTTTAAGCTCATTCAAGAGCAGTAAATACGATGTCGGAAAATAGTGATTCTGTGCGAGTACCATGGCAGGTGAGCGCCTATACTTATAGGCGATGTTTTTGGTTGACCAGCGGAAACAAAATTCAGATGGAGAAATTTGCATTGTGTGGGCTGCGATAGCTATCGGTGTTCCGGTGATAGTGGTTCTGGCGATAGTGCTGCTTTACAACACTTTGACAGCCAAGAAGAACCAGGTGACGAACGTGTTCGGCGGTATCGATGCAATGCTCAAAAAGAGATACGACTTGCTGCCTAAACTAATCGTGGCAGTCAAGCAATATATGCAGCACGAACGAGGGGTTCTGGATTCAAAGAGATAAATCCTTGAGGTGTAGCTGAGCCCAATTCTCCTGCGTCTTGTATGTTCATATCTCCAAGGATAACAAAATCTTTCTCCTTCTCATCGTGTGCGTCAATCCACTGAGCTGTTGTAGCGAGTCCTTCCGGACGTCTTGCTTGGTCTGAGCCGGAATCGCCAGGTTGCAGATGCACGGAAATCAGCACAAAATCAAGATGGTCGTTTGCAGTTCGAAAAGAGAAGGCGTAGGGGACTCTTTCGTAGTGTTCATTGTTGGATCTATCTTCCGCCAGAAACCCGTGCGGCAAATCATTGGCACATTTCACCACGTTTGGCTTATAGAAAGTCACCCACCACTCAGTAGCCGTTGATGCCTTGTGGATCTCATCCCCTGTTCCAGTATCCTCTTCTGAAAGAACGTAGGCAAATCCTTTTCCCTGCATTGCTCTGAAGAACTCTGCTGCTTCAGGATCTGCCGAATAGGATTCTCCATCGGGATAAGTCCCGTCAACAGGTGGAGCAACAAGCTCTATTATACATATTGCTTCGGCTGCGGTTTCGCCTCCGCAATACGACCGGACTTCGACGAGCTTAGTAGTGATCTGACCCCTGTTTATGTACCACATGCGATTAGAGGATTATCCATGTTTCTTGTCGTGTATTGCCGAGGCGAAGGCCCCGACGAAGCCGCAGCCGTCCTCTAATGCAAAGCGAGCCCTGTCTCATTTTAGCTGACGACATACATTTTTCCCGTCAACCGAAGTGGCACAAGTTAAGAGCTTTGGTCAGGAGAGGGTCTCAAGTAGTTTCCAGCAGGAGGGAAAGCTGGAGGTTTGGCTGCCGCTTGGGTGCTGATTCCAACGTGCTTGCTGATGGGCGCGCTCGGACCCGCGTTGCTGGTCGAGCGCGTCAATTCCTAATCGAGCGGACGGTAGTTCACCTCCGCAGCTTTGAGCCGCTTGAGATGTTCGGCCAGTCGGACCAGAAAAAGCTCGTAGCTCCGGCCCTGCACAGGGGACCAGAGTACTTCCGAGAGGGCGGCAGCACGCGGATACGCCATGTAATACCGGTGCTTCTGATTGGCAATGTATTCGCCCCACAGTTGTCCTTGTGCGCCAAGCACATGTTTGGCCTGGTCTGTGTTTAGCACAGCCGGGATTGGCTCGTAGCTGTAAACCTTTTCAAGTGCGAT
>CAYGVZ010000114.1:0-8814 GCA_964353475.1 uncultured Pirellulales bacterium
GCTCAGAATTGCACCGACTGTTCTATTGGTGTTCCTGATGGGCAGCTCAATCGCAGTGTGTTTCTTTTCATTTATGGCCTGCTGCGCTTTTTTGAGAATCTGCAGGTCGAGATGGTCGAGGAGTTTATCCGGCTGTTCCCTGATGCGTCGCAGTATCCTGCCGTTCGTATTATCCGGTTGATGGAAAATGGCTGCGAAATCCAGTCCTTTTGCCTTCCAGTGTTCGGTCGCCTTCTGCGATTGCAGCAGGTCCACTCGTCCGACCATATCATCAAATTTTTTGAAGCCCAGTTGCGCCATTATCTGTCGTACTTCTTCCGCCACAAAGAACATATATCGCTGGAGGTATTCGGGCTTACCTGCAAACCGAGCGCGAAGCTGCGGCTCCTGGGTTGCTATTCCAAACGGGCAGGCGCCCTCGTGGCATTTTCGCAGGAGCGTACATCCAAGTGTTACCAGCGCCGCTGTGCCGAAGCCGAACCGTTCTGCGCCGAGGAGCGCTGCTATAACGATGTCCCGTCCAGTTTTCATTTGCCCATCGGCCTGCACCCTGATTCGGTCGCGGAGGTTGTTCATTACGAGCACCTGCTGCGTTTCTGCGAGGCCGAGTTCCCAGGGTATGCCAGCGTGCTTGATTGATGAGAGCGGGCTGGCGCCAGTGCCGCCGTCGTGGCCGCTGATAAGGACCTCATCGGCATTGGCTTTGGCGACGCCGGCCGCTATGGTTCCAACTCCGACCTCGGCAACGAGTTTGACCGAGACCTTTACCCCGGGGTTGCTGCACTTCAGGTCGTAGATGAGCTGTGCGAGGTCCTCAATCGAGTAAATGTCGTGATGGGGGGGCGGCGAAATCAGCGTTACGCCGGGTGTCGAGTACCGAAGACGTGCAATTTCATCCGTAACCTTATGCCCCGGCAATTGTCCGCCTTCGCCGGGCTTGGCTCCCTGCGCCATCTTAATCTGGAGCTCTTTTGCATTGGCCAGGTAATTTATGGTGACTCCGAACCTTCCGCTGGCAACCTGTTTGATTGCGCAATTTTTCGAGTCGCCGTCCGCCTGCGGCTCGTATCGCGCGGGATCTTCGCCGCCTTCGCCGGTGTTGCTCGTCGCGCCTATGCGGTTCATAGCAATCGCCACGCACTCGTGGGCTTCTTTGCTTATAGAGCCGTGGCTCATCGCGCCGGTGCAGAATCTTTTTACTATCTCGGCGGCCGGCTCGACCTGGTCGATACTCACCGGCTCGGCGGGGACGAACTCAAACAGCCCGCGAAGCGTGCAAAGTTTTTTCGACTGATTGTTTACCGCCTCGGAGAACTCGGCATACGCCTTTGCGTCATCGAATCTTGCCGCCTGCTGGAGGCGTGACACCGTCTTGGGATTCCAGAGATGCTCTTCGCCCGTGTGCCTGTACTGATATTCCCCGCCGTAATCCAGTTCCATCGCCCCGGGGGGGCGCTGCTGGAATGCGGCCTGATGGCGTTGTATCGCCTCTTGTGCAATTTCGTCAAGGCCGATGCCGCCTATTCGAGAGCTTGTTCCGGTAAAGTACCTGTCGATTACGTCGTGGTTCAGCCCTATCGCTTCAAACAATTGTGCGCTGCGATAACTGCGTAAGGTCGAGATGCCCATCTTGCTCATTGTCTTGAGTATGCCTTTTTTGACGGCGGCGATGTAATTATCTGTAATTTGCGCAGCGTCCATACCCGCGGGCAGCGCCTCCAGCCGCTGCAGTTCGTCGAGCGTTTCGAATGCCAGGCAGGGGTTTATCGCGTTAGCCCCGTATCCGCACAAAAGGCAAAAATGCATTACCTCCCTCGGTTCGCCGCTCTCGATGATCAGCCCGGCGTCGCCGCGCAGGCGGCGTTCGAGCAGTCCCTGGTGCATTGCGCCGACCGCAAGCAGTGAAGGAATCGCCGCTTTCTTCTCGGAGATGTCGCGGTCGCTGATGATGATAAGTGAGGCGCCTTCTTTAATCGCCTGCTCGGCGTCGCCAATCATCCGCTCGAGCGCATCGCCAAGGGCCGTACCTGCGTTGTCCCGGCAGGGTTCAAACGTTGCCGAGACGGTAGCTGCGCGAAAGTCATCGCGTTTGACCATACGCAGGCGTTCGATGTCTTCGTTGGTCAATATCGGATGAGGCAGCTTGAGCTGTCGGCAGTGTTCGGGGCTTTCTTCAAGCAGGTTTCGTTTTTTACCCGTAAAGGTCATCAAGCTCATCACAAGACCTTCGCGCAGGGGGTCGATAGGCGGGTTGGTTACCTGTGCGAACAGTTGTTTGAAGTAGTTAAACAGCAGCTTGGGTTTGTCGCTGAGCACGGCAAGCGGCGCATCGTTGCCCATTGAGCCGACCGGCTCCTGTCCATTTATCGCCATCGGCGCGAGTATCATTTTCAGCTCTTCGCGTGTATAGCCGAACGCGCGCATCCGGCGGAATATGGTTGCCGGCTCGCTCTTGACCGGCTTGGGTGCATCGAACAGGCCTCGCAGCTCTATCCTGTTTTCTTCCAGCCACCGCCGGTATGGTTTTTGCCGGGCTATCTTGCTTTTTATTTCGTTGTCGGTGATGATTCGCCCCTCAACGGTATCAACGAGGAACATATGTCCCGGCTGCAGGCGGCCTTTGTGCTGCACCTTTTCGGGCGGCAGGTCCACTACCCCCGCTTCGCTTGCAAGGATAACCAGGCCGTCCGTAGTGACGACGTATCTGCAGGGCCGAAGCCCGTTTCTGTCCAAAGTCCCCCCCACGAGCCGCCCGTCGGTGAAGACCATTGCAGCGGGGCCGTCCCACGGCTCCATTACGGCGGCGTGATATTCATAGAACGCGCGCTTATCAGTGCTTATATGATATTTAGGACCAAATGCCTCCGGTATCATCATCATTATTGCGTGAGGCATGCTGCGTCCGGCGCGAACCAGAAGCTCGAGGGCGGCGTCAAAGCACCCGGAATCGCTGGTATCGGCGGGCAGGACGGGGAACAGGTCTTTGACGTCGTCGCCGAACAGTGCGCTGGACAACCGCTGCTCCCTGGCGAGCATATAATTGCGGTTGCCATGCAGCGTATTAATCTCGCCGTTGTGCGCTATGCAGCGGAAGGGCTGCGCCAGCCGCCAGTTGGGAAACGTATTGGTGCTGTAACGCTGATGAACAACTGCAAGGGCTGATTTCACTCGTGCATCGGCCAGGTCGGGATAGTATGCGAACAGTTGCCGGGCCATAAACATACCTTTGTAGCAAATGGTCCTGGAGGACAGGCCGGTAACATAGAAGTCCTCGCCGGCGGGTCCGAGTGTTTCTCTTGCCAGCCGTTCGGCCCGTTTTCGCGCCATATACAGCCGGCGTTCAAACGTTTCGTCTTCAAAGGTGCAGCCATCCACGAACACCTGCCTGATTGCCGGCTCTGCCGACAGTGCAATTTTGCCAAGACAACTGTTGTCCGTGGGGACATCCCTCCAGCCGAGTATTCGCATCCCGTAATAACCGATTGCCGCCGCGAGTATCTGGCCGCATTGTCCCTTAGCCCTGGCGTCTTTAGGCAGGAAAACAACGCCTGCTGCATATCGCCCGGCCCGAGGCAGGGCGAACCCTGCCCTTTCACATTCTTCAGCAAGGAACTCATCAGGTATCTGAAACAAAATCCCTGCACCGTCTCCCGTTGCTTCGTCTGCCCCCGCCGCCCCGCGATGGTGCAGGTTTACGAGTATTTGCTTTCCATAGTCAATAATGGAATGGTCTTTCCTGCCTGAGACGTTGACGACTGCGCCCACGCCGCAGGCATCGTGCTCTCGCCTGACCTCATACAGGCCATCATTTTTTAACCCGGTAACAGCCATATTTCCTTATACAGAATCGACCTGAATACACCCAAAAATTTGCTTCCGCTCTCGCAGAAACCGCGTACTCCAATCGCCAAGCGCGGGTCTCTCATAAAATTATACGCCTTGTAGTCCGGCGTATATCCTATATTCCGTTAATATACGTGATAAGCACCATTTATATCGCCAGTACCGTTCCTAATAATAGGGCGGTGTAGATGTTTGCAGGCCACGATTTTTCGCAAGCTCCTGCGGTTTGAGAAATACGCCTGACGCTCAAGATACGCGGAGCAGGGCCTGCTGCGCAAACCAACCCTTTCGGGCCGGTCGAATGCGAGCAGGCCTCACCCACAACCCAATGCCAACTGCACACCGTTACCCGGAGTTCAGGCCTTTTTGTCAGCGAATTATTAACTGTCGTAATAGAGATGGAATTCGTATGGATGCGGCCGCATTGCCATCGGCGTCATTTCTTTCTCGCGTTTCCAGGTAATCCAGGTCTCTATCAAATCCAGAGTGAATACACCGCCTTCGGTCAGAAACTCATAATCTTTCTCCATGGCATTGACTGCCTCTTCAAGAGACGCCGGCGTCTTGCGATAGTTGTCAAGCTCCTCCGGGGTCATCTCGTAAATGTCCCTGTCAAGCGGCTCACCCGGGTCGATTTTGTTTCTGATGCCGTCTATGGCTGCCATCAACATCGCCGTCCACGCGATGTAGCCGTTTGCCGTCGGATCGGGACAACGGAACTCGACCCGTTTTGCCTTGGGGTTTTCGGAATACATCGGGATACGCGCGCCTGCCGAACGATTTCTCTTCGACATGACGAGGTTCACCGGCGCTTCAAAGCCCGGCACCAGTCGTCTGTACGAGTTGGTCGTCGGCGCGGCAAAGGCGAGTATTGCGGGTGCGTGTTTGAGAATCCCGCCGATGGAATGCAACGCCATATCGCTCAGGCCTGCGTACCCTTTTCCCGCAAAAAGGGGCTTGCCGCCCTTCCAGAGCGAGAAGTGCGAATGCATACCGCTGCCGTTGTCTTCAAAGATGGGCTTTGCCATAAAGGTTGCCGTCTTGCCGTTCCTTTTTGCGACGTTCTTGACGATGTATTTGTACCACATAAACTGGTCGCCCATCCTAACCAGCTCCTGGAACTTCATATCAATCTCGGATTGGCCGGCTGTTGCGACCTCGTGATGATGAGCTTCAACGATAATCCCCACCTTCTGCATTTCCGTGACCATTTCGCCGCGGAGGTCGTGGAATGTATCGGTCGGGCTTACGGGGAAGTAACCGCCCTTGAAGCTCGGTTTGTAGCCGAGGTTGGGTTCCTCGAACCTGGCGGTGTTCCACGCGCCTTCGACCGAATCAATTCTGTACATTCCAGTGTATTGATTCTGCTCGTAGCGGACCTCGTCGAAAATGAAGAATTCCGGCTCAGGCCCGATGAAGCAGGCGTCGGCTATGCCGGTTTTCTTGAGGTAAGCAGCCCCTTTTCTCGCCACGTGTCTTGGGTCCCGGCTGTACTCTTCTTTCGTCACGGGGTCCACGATGTTGGCGATTACGCTGATTGTTGGTTCCTTGAAGAAGGGGTCAAACACAGCGGTATTGGCATCCGGCACGGCTAACATATCCGACATGTGGATACCCTGCCAGCCGCGGATGGACGACCCGTCAAACCCCACTCCATCCACAAATGTTTCTTCGTCCCAGGTATCCAGCGGGAACGTACAGTGCTGCCAGGTGCCGAGCAGATCCGTGAACTTGAGGTCTGCCATCCTGGCTCCGTTCGCCTTTGCGAACTCGAAAAACTCTTTCGGTGTCATCAGTTGGCCCTTTCAAAAACTTGTTTTGTTTAAAGTCGTTACAACCAAGGTTGCTCCCTGGGTTGTTTATTCTTACCCTATTGCCTCGCCGCCTCTTTCACCCGTCCTGATGCGTATGCATTCAGGCAGGTCCAGTACAAATATTTTGCCGTCGCCTATCTGCCCTGTTCTTGCACCATCAATGATTGCTTTGATTGTCGGCTCAACAAATGCTTCATTCACCGCTATTTCGAGTTTTATTTTCTTCAACAAGCTGCCCTGTTCTTTGTGGCCTCTATATACCTCAGCAACGCCTTTCTGTCTGCCGCGACCAACAACGTTTGATACGGTTACCAGGTGTATCTCTTTTTCCGTCAATTTTTTGAGCACTTCATCCAGACGGTCCGGCTGAATCACGGCGATTACATACTTCATTTGTCTCGTCCTTTCTCGTTTAGTCAATCAGTGTGTATGCCGCCTCCCGGTGCTGCGTCAAGTCCAGACCCACTCGCTCTTCGTGCTCGTTTACCCTGAGCTTAATCACCACATCCACAAACTTAAGAAGCACGATGCCGACTATGAAGGAATACACAACTGTGACAAGAACCGCCTTGAGTTGAATCCACAATTGAGCCGGATTGCCATACAACAAACCATCTGCTCCATCAGGGTTAATCGTTTTTGTGGCCCATATACCCGTTGCGAGCACACCCCAGATGCCTCCGATTCCATGCACGCCGAAGGCGTCTAATGAATCATCGTAACCGAGCACTCCTTTAAGACATGTTACTGCCAGCCACGGGAATATCCCTGCCCCTACACCTATCCATATTGCTCCTGTGGGCGTAACAAACCCGGATGCAGGGGTGATGGCTGCGAGGCCGGCGACTGCACCGGTAATCATGCCTAATGTGGTTGGTTTCTTATACTTGAGCCAGTCAAGCATAGACCACGTCACGCCGGCGACGGCTCCCGCTATATGCGTCACGGCGAAGGCGTTGCCTGCCAGACCGGATGCCTTCAAGGCGCTGCCGGCGTTAAAGCCAAACCACCCAAACCACAGCAGACCCGCGCCCAATACGGCAAACGGCAAATTGTGCGGCGGGGAAATGCTGCATGGGTAGCCCTGACGTCTGCCTAGGACGAGGGCCGCCGCTAAAGCCGTCATACCAGCGTTAATATGAACCACCGCTCCTCCGGCGAAGTCCAAGGCACCCTGGTTCCTCAGGAAACCGCCGACGCCCCAGAGCCAGTGCGCAATCGGGTCATATACGCATGTGGCCCACAGCAGAATGAAAATCAAGAACCCGGAGAATTTCATACGTTCGGCAAATGCACCTATGATAAGCGCCGGGGTAATCACGGCAAACATCATCTGGAACATCATAAATACTTCATGAGGGACCGTTGCGGTGTAGTCTGGGTTCGGAGTCATGCCGACGTTTGTCAGGAACGTCCAATCAAGGCCGCCGATTATGGAATTCTTGTCTGGTCCGAACGCCAAACTGTATCCGCATACGACCCATTGGATGCTTATCAGGCACAGTGCCATGAAGCACTGCATAAGTATCGACAGCATGTTTTTGCGTCGAACCAGTCCCCCATAGAAGAACGCCAGGCCGGGCGTCATCAACATCACCATCGCAGAGGAAATCAGCACCCATGCCGTGTCCCCGCTGTCTATTTTCAGGCCGGAAGAGGGGGCGATTACAGTGTTAACTGCCGGCTGTGGCGTATCTGATGCCGCAAAAGCGGTTGGCACAGACAAACACGCGACAATCAAAACTACGCCCGACAATACTCTCATTTCGAGAATCTCCTTTTTCGGAAGTCGTGTAATACAAATGTACCTGTTGTTCTGATATTGCAACCTATGTGCCGGATTCCCGCATTTGATGTCTGAGTAACCATAACACCTTGTAAAGGCGTTACTTAAAAGCAATTTTTGCTGAGCAACGCTGTGTGCATCTTAATACAATATTGTAGGTTATTCATAAGATAGCTACATTTTTGTAGCTTTGGATGCTATGCTGGAGGCGGTTCAAAACCGTGTTGACAGGCCGACACCCATCCAGAGGTTCTCGCTTTTCAATGTGGCATCGCGTATCGCATCGGCGAGCATCGTTGCATAGCTGATGCCGGGTTTAATCGTCCAGGAGCTTATACAAAAAGGAAGCCCGACAGAAAGCGTAAGGTCGTTGAACGTGCCTTTACCTGCGCCGAAATAACCGTTGTTATAGGCCGAGTTGGCCCAGCCGATGCCGGCACCCAGTTGCAGGCCGCAGTAATAATCCTCGCTCCAGGTTGCGAGTTTTTCGAAAGTATGCCCGATGCCAACCTGCAAATAGCTGCCGTCGATTTCATCAAGGTCTCGGTACAGTTTTATCGAGGGAGACAATGGCAGAGCAATGCTGAGACCACCGTAAACTTCGGTTGTCGGCTTGAAGCTTGTGTTGGGAAACCGGTAGTAAATCGTGCCTGCCGAGAAATTGAGTCCGTCTATTCGCGGCATTGCGCCTGAGTAGTCGAGTGCAAAATCGAATTCGCTGAATTCACCCGAGGCGTCGTTCTTGTTCGTTAAGTCAAGATTACCCCAGATTGAGCCGGTAAGACCATAGGCGCTTACGGATATGGCGGGCTGCACGACACTCTTGTCGTTCAGGTTCTGCCCTCTCCAGACGTACTTGCTGTAATAGTCTGTTGTTACCACAAACTTCAACGCATTGCCATCCTGTGCAATGCTCAGGCCAGCCATGAGATTGCTAAAACATAAAAAGAAACGCACTGCTTTGCTCATACTTTTAATGCTCCTTACTGTGCCGTGCCAAGGCCCGGGCTTCTGCGGGATAGGGAATAGCAATGCGTGTGCCAGAGAATTATACCGGCAAGTTTTTTATACGTAACTTCTGTGGCCGAGCGGGGTTACGCGAACTACTACCCGCTGTGGGTCAATGGGTGGTGTTTACAAAATTGCAGATTCAGGCAAATGGGCATGCAAACTTGCTTACTGTGTCAGGTGAGCATCCTTGGCAGGATGCCATACTTCTGAATCTTATACCCGAGGATTCGCTCGGTGATGCCAAGTTCTTTGGCGGTCTTTCGCTGCTGCCCGCCGGATTTTTTGAGGGCGTCGATTATTAATTCCCGCTCGGTGTTCTCTATTATCTCGGTCATCGACCTCTTGGCGACCACGTCGGTC
>CAYGVZ010000115.1:0-8810 GCA_964353475.1 uncultured Pirellulales bacterium
AAAATCCTGCTGGACAGCGAGGGGTTGGTCGATGCGGCGGAGGGCGGCGTTGCTACCGACCCGAGCGGCGAGAACGTCATTGTCAGTAACGGGGCTGTTCTCAAGGGGGAAAAGAAGACCGAATCGTGGGACCTGCCTGCTATGGTTCCACCCGATGAAGAGCGTTTCAATCTCACTAAGGGCGGGATTAATCTGTCAACTGTTCTTCGGCCGAGCGACAGCGGCCGCTATGATTTCATCTATCTGACAGGCGGGAAACAACTGCGGATAACCGGTTGCGACCGGAATAATCCCAGTGTCGTGCTGTACGTCACAGGTGACGTTGTTATGCAGCAGTCAACGGACCTGCAGATAGACGGCGGTTCATCGCTGGTGCTGTATGTCGGAGGCAATATTACGGTGCGCAATGCGTGTAAGGCCGGCTCGAACACGAGCGACCCGACCAGGTGCATGATAGTCGCCCTAGGCAAGGGCAAGAGCATCTGGTTTGACCGTGGCGCCAGTTTCTGCGGCATTATCTATGCCCCGTTTGCAACGGTCTGTTTGACTAACAGCGCCGAGGCGACAGGGGCCATCGTAGCCGATTACGTTAGCATACTCAACGGCAGCAAATTGCATTACCACCCCTCAGTGATGAGCGCCAACGCGCTCGACTTTGGCTTGAAATTCGTTGTTGACAGGTGGTGGCAGGGCAGGGATTAGTGAGCAGACGAACGATTACTTTTTCCTGCCTTTACATAGGGGGGTACATCTTTGCTGCCATGCGTTCACCGCTTATTTATACCTGCTGGCGACCCGCGGCGGGAATGAAGGGAAGATGCCTGACTGGACGACCGATAATTCACAGTACCAAAGACCGCTTCGGTGACAAGGCCGCTTCCAAGCAGGGCTCGGTAGTGATACCGCCGACCATCGGGTCAGTTGATGCAGGGTCACGCCTTCTGGGGCCTGCAATTGGGCCGCTTATAGGACTATCGCCTGCGCACACTGTTCAATTGGGGCAACGCTCTTTATTGCGATTTCTACGTTAAACCGGCTCTTTCTTGAGCCGATTAGATGGTGTGCGTCCTCTTGTGGTTTGCGCACGAGGTGTATTTGTTGAATTCTGTTGAGAAAAAGGGGCTGGTGTTGAAGATTATGAACCTTAACTGGAAACAGTTGCTTAATCTGAACCGGAACGAGGTGTTGGGACTTGATATCGGCTCATCGTCGGTGAGGATGGTACGGCTCAAGAGGCACAGCAACGGCTATGCCGTAACAGCCGCGAATCTCACCGAGATTAACCCCTCTGCCGGCACAGACATCGAGCAAAGCACCGTTGAGGCCATTCACAATTGCATCAGCGCGGCGGAGGTTGACACTCGCCGCGTGGTTTGCAGCGTCTCCGGCTCTGAGGTGGCGGTGCGGCATTTCAAATTCCCGCCGCTGCAGCCAGCGGAACTCGAAGGCGCAATCCGGCTTGAGGCAGCACAGGTCTGCCCCTTCAACATTGACGACGGCGTAATGGACTACCAGGTTATCCCGAATGGTCAGGATTGCGTCAGGGGCGTTTTCGTCGGGGCCACAAGAGAGGTAATTGACAGGAGGATACGTCTTGTCGAGAAGGCCGACCTTGCCTGCGTGCTTATAGATGTCAATGGACTGGCGCTGCTGAATTGCTTCGCCGAACAGGCAGCAAGCAACAAGCAGGCCGTGACGACCACCGCCATGCTCGACGTGGGCACATCCTGCACGACCCTTGCAATAATGGGCGATAACAAGTTGCCGTTTATCCGAAATATGCCATACGCGGGCAGAGATATAATATCGCAGATAGCGGATGAGAATAACGTTGCCGCCGAAGCCGTCTATGGCGACCTTTTCGCCGGCAAACGGCCGACCGTGCCTGAGTCCAACCTTCGCGCCGGGCTGGTCAGGGCTTGCCAGAAACTCGTGACCGACGTGAACGAAACGCTGCGCTTCCACACGGCTCAGGAGAAGTCGTCGGTTATCGAGCAGATTCTTCTGTGCGGCGGGTTTGGCACTGCAGCGGGCTTTGCCGAGGCGCTTGAAAGCGGGCTGGGAATCAAAGTTGTGGTGTGGAACCCCTTTGACGGTATGCAATGCGAGGTCGGTCGCCAGTTCTGGGACATCATCCAGAATAAAGGGCCGGCGATGGCTGTGGCTGTGGGATTAGCTATGAGGTCTATCTGATATGTTCACTATCGACTTGTTGAAAGGACGGGGAATTCCTACGAAAACGGAGCCGAAAGGGCTGGCTCTGTTTGTGGCGACCTTTGCCGTACCGGTTGTCATATTTATCGCTATGCTGGGGCATTACGTCCGCAGCGGCGTCATCATGGGCATACAGAAGAGCGACATCGGCAGCTACGAGAGCAGGATGGAGAAAATGGCCGACACCCTCAAGCTCCAGGAATTCTCCGAAAAGGAGAAGGCGGCGATAAACAACTGTCTTTCAGAACTTGCCAACACCATCGGAAAGCACATCCAGTGGTCGCCCATCCTTGTTGCGGTGGTGGAGAATATGCCCGAGTCGGTTGTGTTGACGAAACTTGAGGTGAAGTGGCATACGGTCAAGAAGAAGGTTGCGGTCAAGGGAGACCCCGAAAAGAAAATCGACGCAAGCGTTCCCGTCAGGGCGTTGAAGTTATCCGTCAGCGGGGACCCGCGGTACAACTGCGAACAGGAAGTCAGGGCGTTCCGTGACCGGCTGAGAATGTCCTCGGTGATGGGGCCGCGTATTGAAGACATTGTGATTGTCTCCCAGGGTTTCGGTCAATTGGGCGACCGCGACGTTGTTTCGTATGAAATAGACATCATTTTCAAAGCGGAGCCATAAGAAGGTCTTTTATGAACGTTTATCGAAAATACCTGCTCACGTTGGCTGCTGTCTGGGGCGGATGCCTGGTGTTGTTTGTGGCGTTCTACCTGCTCCTGATTTCACCACAGCAGAAGAACAGAACGGATATCGCCAAACAGCTTGCCGAGAAGAAGATGGCATACGAAAACGTCCTAAAGGCGTCTCAGCAGGACCAGCAGGCCAAGCTCAAACAGGATGTTGAGCAGGTAGAAGAACGGCTTCATGATTTCGCAGTCGATTCAGAGAACTATGCGAACCTGGCGTTCGACATAAGTCGTATTGCCGGCGACAAACAGCTTGGCTCGTTCAGCACCAAAGCGGTCGAGGAAACCGAACAGACAAAAAACACCGCGGCTAAGTTTGTGACGGAAAACAGAATTGAGATTCGTTTTGAAGCGGACTTTATCCAGTTTGCGACCTTCCTCAACGAGCTTGAGCGGCATCGTCCGGTTATCTTTGTGGACCGTTTCAAGATAACCCGCGCCGTCGAGAACGATGCGGGGCACAAGGTGGATATGGACCTGGCTATATCCGTGCGTAAGCGACAGGAAGGATAACGAGCGCCGCGAGCAGGTGACGAATGATTGGCGAAACCAAAATGAAGGTTATAGCTGTTGCTAACCAGAAGGGCGGTTGCGGCAAGACAACCACGGCCGTCAATCTGGCTGCTGCGCTCTCAAGAAAAGGCAAGCGGGTTCTGCTCGTTGACCTCGACCCACAGGGGCACGCCACCCTGGGGGTAGGCCGCGACCCGGCGAGTTTTGACAAGACCATTTATAATGCGCTTGTTGACATCCAGGTGCCAATATCCAGCGTAATCGTCCCAGGAAGCACCGAAGTGCTGGACGTTGCTCCGAGTAACGTCCTGCTGTCGGGGGCGGAAGTTGACCTGGCGGCGGTCAGCGGGCGTGAGTTTATGCTCACCGAACAGTTCAAGACAATCCAGGACGAATACGATTTTAGCGTCATCGATTGTCCGCCTTCACTGGGGATTCTGACGCTGAATGCGTTTGTAGCCAGCACCGGGGTAATCGTGCCCGTGCAGGTGCATTATTACGCGATGGAAGGCCTCAAGCAGCTTTTTGAAACAATCGAAGTCATCCAGGAACATTTTCATCCCTGTACGGTCAGGATACTGGGGCTGCTGCTGACGTTTGTTGAGGACCGGCTTGTTTTCAGCAGACAAATACAGCAGCAGATGCGTGATTTCTTCGGAGATTTGGTTTTCGAGACGGTGATACACAGGAACATACGGCTGGCCGAGGCGCCAAGCGCCGGCGAAAGCGTTCTTACATACGCCGCCGACAGCAGGGGCGCCGCAGAGTATCTGGCTTTGGCCGATGAGATAATCAACGGCAAGCCCAGTCGTCGCTCCGCCGGCGCAATCGCCGGACAGAACCGGGAGGGGACAGGGATTTCGGACAGTCAAACCAGCGCAGATGTCTCCTCGCCGCCGCAGGTTGGCGAGACGACCGGCGAGCAGCTTGAGCGTCTGTGCGACCAGTTGCCGGACCAGGAGGCGCTGGCGGCGAACGCCGATGTGACGGAATCTGGCGCCAAGGAGATGAACAATGGCTAAGGGCAAGTTCGGGTTACAAAAGGGAGTATCGAGCATTTTTACCGGCGTGCAGATTCCCAAGGCCGAGCCGGCCGAAGACGCTCTCAGCCGTACTCCGTCAGGACCCGCCCAGTTTGTCCCGCCCAAACCGATTCCATCGGCTGAAAGAGGTCATACTCCGCGGCTTCGTACCGATTATGCACCTCCGGTGCCAGCTCGCCCTGAGAGCCGCACTTCCGTCGCCCCCAGACCTGTAAAGGCGGAGACCGTTGCAAAAACGCATCTAAACCTGCCGTGGCGGGGTATCTTTGACAAGGTCAGGGCCAAACTGGCGACATCAAAAGCGGGGGTGAACCAGGGCAGGCAGAAGGCGATGTTAATAGTGGCGCCGCTCCTGCTGGTTATCCTGATAGTAGTTCTCACGCAGGTGCTCAGCACGCCGCCTCGCCGCGTTGTAAAGCCAACAAAGACCATTGCCGCTGCTTTGGCGGCCGGCGGGAAAATCAACTGGGAGCTTCCATCTCCTTATCCGGCGAACCTGCGCGACCCTATGAAGTTCGGGGCAGTAACCCGCGAGCAGAAGGTGGAGACGAACACGATAGTGGTCAAGGGCATCGTCTATAGCGAGGACAAACCGGCCGCGGTCGTGGGCGAAGATATTGTTTTCGAGGGCGACACCGTGGAAGGCGTGACGGTGGTAAAGATAAATCCCGACAGCGTTGAGTTCGCAATGGGCGAAAAGAAATGGACACAAAGAGTTGAACGATAAACGGGAAGACCAGAAAAGTAGCGAAATTTTAGAAAGGAACAGTTATGAAAAGGTTGAATAGGCACCAAACAGTATGTTTTGCAGCGATGCTTGGGATGCTGTTGCTCTTTGGCGTCGCTATGGCACAGGAGGCCGAGCCGAATGCGGCTGGCGGCGACCAGGCGCAGCAGGTACGGACCACACTTGAGCAGCGGATGCAGAAGAGAATCAGTGTGGACTTCAGGGACACTCCGATTGATGACGTCATCAGGATAATGGCCGAGCAGGCGGACGTCGATGTCGTCAAGAGTCCCAAGGTAATCGGAGACGTTACCGCGAAGCTCACCAACGTCCCGCTGGAGGAGGCCCTGAAGAACATTCTTGCCGCTCATGGTTATGACTATGTGGCGAGCAGGAATATGATTCGCATCGCGCCCACTTCGGAAATCAGCGACGAAGCAGAGAAGCTTGTCAACAAAATCTACAGGATAACCTACGCTGACATCAAGGGAGTCGAAAAGGCCCTGACAAAGTTCGTCTCTCAAAGGGGTTCGATATCGTCCAACCCCGGCACCAGCAACATAATCGTTACTGACGCCGAGAGCAAAATCAAGGCGATTGACACCTTCATAGAGGAAATCGACCGCATTACCCCTCAGATACTCGTCGAGGCGCGCATCTATGATATAACCAGCAAGGATAAAGTTGACCTGGGCGTCGAATGGGAGGCCGGCAGGGCGACCACCTATCCGGGGGGTGTGGGTACAAATCCCACCGGCATTACCGACCCGTTCGTAGTGAGCGGTTTCACGGGCAAGACCGACAAAACTTCCAGTACGGTCGGTGCCCTGCGGTTCGGCTGGCTAAAGGGCAGCGCTGATATTGATATGATAATCAGGGCCCAGGCAAACGTCATCAAGGCCAAGCTGCTTGCAAACCCGAGAATACTGGTTCTGGATAATGAGACCGCTAATTTCAAGGTTATGTCCGAGATACCATATCGTGAACAGTCCCAGACGTCGGGCGGCGGCAACATCAGTTCGACCGAGTTCAAAGAGGTGGGTGTGGGACTTACGGTTACGCCGCACGTCACCAAGGAGCAGGCGATACGCCTGAACTTGGTCCCAGAATTCAGCGTTCAGACAGGCAGCGTGACCTTGAGCAACACGGCGAATGAGTATCCGGTACCGATTGTTGACACACGAAAGGCGCAAACGACCCTGCTTGTCCAAAACGGCCAAACGGTCGTTCTGGGCGGGCTGCGCAAGAAAGACGCCACAAAGCAGATCAACAAGATACCTCTGCTTGGTGATTTGCCGCTTCTTGGCCTTCTGTTCAGGTTCCAGGGTGAGGACACGACCAACAGCGAGTTGGTTGTGTTCGTTACGCCGTGGATTGTCGAAAAGCCCGTGATGAGCGAATTGGAGAAGGAACAGTTCAAGATTACAGATTTCGCTCCTCCTAAGGTCGACTGGACAGACGCTGAGAAAAAAGGCGGGGACGTTCAATAAAGCGCCCGCACCGTTGTAAGAGTAATTGGTCATCGGTGCCGAGGTCCTTAACAGGGCCTCGGCACTTCTTTTTTAAAGAGAGCATATACAAGCTGTTGGCGGCCGGGCATCCCGCAATCTGTTCAGGTTTATGAGATTGCCCGCCTCAGCCCAGGCGGTCTGCCGTATGCCCAGCCTTTCCGTCGTCCGTCCACGTCCAGGAGGGCACGGGCGGCGAATGTTAATCTCAGGGGGCACAAGATACCTTTTGCGAGTAAGTGAAAGGTGTATCCATTCCACATAGACCGATGCGGGACGGTCTGTAGCATTCAATGAGTGGGGTCCGGCGCCTGGGGGCTACTGATATGTCTCGGCTTGCGCCTTTTCGGCTGCAACCTGATCCATCGGGCGCAGGAGTTTTTCCATCTTGCCGGGGTTGCTCGAGTTGGCGATGGCTTCTTCCCTGCTTATTAAGCCCTTCGTATAAACGTCCGCTATGCTGTGGTCCAGCGTCTGCATGCCGAATTTGCGGCTTGTCTCTATGATGTTTGCTATCTCGTAAATCCTGTTTTCACGGATGCAGTTTCTGACCGCGGACGTGCACAGGAGTATCTCCACACAGGGCACCATCCCCGGCTTATCAATCCTGCGAAACAGCGTTTGTGATATGACGGCCTGCAGCGTGTTGGCTAACATCGTGCGAATCTGGTTCTGCTGGCCCGCCGGGTAAATATCAATGATACGCTCAATTGTCTGAGCGGCGTTTATCGTGTGCAGGGTGCTGAATACCAAATGCCCCGTCTCGGCAGCCGTGACAGTCGAGCGCGTTGTCTCGAGGTCTCGCATCTCGCCGACCATTATGATGTCCGGGTCCTGCCTGAGCACGCGTTTGAGGGCAGCGCTGAAGCTTGGGCAGTCGAACCCGATTTCTCGCTGCTCTATGATGCTCATTTTGTTTTCAAGGGCGTACTCAATCGGGTCTTCGAGGGTGATTATATGGCGTCTGTACTTGGAATTTATCAGTCCGAGCATTGCCGCCAGGGATGTGCTTTTGCCTGCTCCCGTGTGGCCGGTTACGATTACAAGGCCCCTCGGCAGGTCGGTAAGCTCCGTGACGAGACGCGGCAGGTGCAAACTCTCGAGAGACGGAATCTGGTTTGGTATAAGACGGAAAGAAATCGCAATCGTTGCCCTCTGGTAGTGGGCGTTTACCCTGAATCGATGGCCGCTATCGAGCATTGTGGAGAAATCCGCGTCTCGGTCGGCCTCAAATTTCTTGAATCGTTCCGGTCCGAGCATACCCAGTACCATTTCCTTGGCGTGCTCGCCGGTGACAACCGGAAATTCCATATCTATGAGGTCCGTATTCTTCCGCAAAATAGGCGGCAGCCCGACGTTGATGTGAACGTCGCTTGCCCCTTGCTCGATTGCCTTGGCGAGGATGGCTTTTACATCTACCATATATTCTTTATTGCCTTTCCTTCCCTCAAGCGCGACTAAACTGCCTGTCGGTAAACGCTTGTTGCCGACGGTGTTGCACTTTTATATCGGCACAAATCAGGGACGACTCAAGGGCTTTAACAGCACAGAAAACGGAAATTCCGTACTATGGCAGGGTAAGTCCTTCCAATAAGTTTGGGAAATCCGCGCGGATTAAACGCCCTATAATGCCTTAGCTGCTTTGAGGCAGTTGCCGCTGTAATGTGATACCGTAGAAACGCCAGACCCGTTCGAATTGTTTATGGGACATTGCCATTCGGCCAAACACCGGGTCGCCTATTATGACGTTTTTTTCCGTTACATCCAGCACCGCCACGCAATGGTCAAGCAGGAAGGCATCCCTGATGACCGCCAGCGTTACGCATCCTTCCGGCAGGTCGGTTACGGACCTGAAGTAACGAAGCTCACACTTAAGCCCGTCCCGGCCATAATGGTTTTGGAGCGCCTTATACAGGGACCAGGGCAGTGTGCCAGCGACGGGGCTGGTGTGCGAAATAATCGCAAGTTCGCCTTCTGTCGCCGGGAGTCCCAGGCGTTTTAGCGCCGTTACGGCCGCCGCCGGGGCACATGTGTAGTTGGTCGTCTGAAAGCAAATATCATCGGCATCCAGTCGGGTTTGTAAAGCCGATAAATCATTCCTGATAAGAGCAGGAA
>CAYGVZ010000116.1:0-8798 GCA_964353475.1 uncultured Pirellulales bacterium
AAGTTCTCAAGCATTTCGGTGAGTCGTTTGACTTTCTCAAAATGAAGCCCGCCGAGGCGGTCATCAAGGGCTTCCACACCCTGAACGGCGCCGCCTACTGCCTTGCCGACCCCGGCAGGGAATACGCCGTTTACGCCCGCGGCACCGGTGAGTGCATTCTTTATTTGGACGTCCCCAAAGGAAAATACAGGGTCGAATGGCTCAACCCCGTGACGGGGCAAATCGAACACACCGACAAAGTCGCCCACCCCGGCGGCACACTCACCCTTAAAGCGGTTAAGTTCGAAAAAGACATCGCATTGGGCATAAAAAGGATATAACCTCACCGTAATTAACTGCGCTTGACGGCTGATATGAAGGTAATGCCAGAAGGTACGAGGCACGAGCGACGAGAGACGGGCGACGAGCACTTGAAGCCCCGGCTTATCGCTTTTGAAGTGACCCGGCGATGTCGGTATCAGTGCCGCCATTGCCGTGCAAACGCCGGGCCTGCCGCCGAGCAGGAACTGACCACGCAGCAGTGCAAAAAAATAATCGCCGCAGTGGCAAAGTTCGCAAAATGTACGCTAATCATCACCGGCGGCGAACCAATGGAAAGGCCAGACCTCTATGGGCTGATTAAATACGCGGCGGGCAAAGACCTCCGCGTCCTGCTGGCGACCTGCGGCTATCTGATTGACGATGGTTCGATTGAGAAATTGAAAAAGGCCGGCGTCTCGGCGATGTCATTGTCGCTGGACGGCGCCTCTGCGGATACGCACGATGCATTCAGGCAGAGCAAAGGCGCGTTTGACGCCGTCATAAAGGCCGCCGCCGTCGCCCGCGCCGCCAGGATGCCTTTTCAAATCAATACCACCATCAGCAAACTCAACGCCGGAGAAATCATCGGCATAGCCGAACTTGCAAAGCGCCTCGGCGCCTCGTGTTTCAATCCCTTTCTGCTCGTCCCGACCGGAAGAGGCAAAGAAATTCAGGATGTAATCCTCGACCCGGTGGAATATGAGTCGCTGCTGGGCGAACTGCTGCGAATAAAACTCAAAGGTGAAATCCAGATAAGGTGTACGTGCGCGCCGCAATTCTCACGGATTTGTCAGCAGGCCAAAGCCAGAGGGCTGGTAGCGGAAACGACAGGGTGCATCGGCGGGACGGGGTTCGGGTTTATAAGCTGGCAAGGCGACGTCCAGACGTGTGGCTTTCTGGATATTTCGGCGGGCAATTTAATTGAGAACGGCTTCGATTTCGCCAGGATATGGCTTCACTCTAAGCTGCTTAACGATGTCAGGGACGTTTCGGCCTATCGAGGCAAGTGCAGCCATTGCGAGTATCTCGGCGTCTGCGGGGGCTGCAAAGCGCGGGCAATGGCGGAATATGGGGACTATCTGGCGGGCGACCCTGTCTGCGGCTACATCCCGGGAGGGGCGAAGTGAAAGTCCGCTTGACATCGTTGCAGAAGAATTTGTGCAACGAGCTTCAGCACGGCTTACCCGTTTGCAATCGACCCTTTGCGCGGTTGGCAGCCCGCCTGCGCAGCAATGAAGACACAATTCTGAAGCAGTGCCGCCTGCTGAAACGACGGGGTGTAATTCGCAGAATCGGCGCTGTTGTTAATCACCGGGTGTTGGGCCTCTACGGCACGCTGGTTGCAGCGCACGTCCCGGCCAATCGCCTGAAGACGGTCGTGCGGGAAATCAACTCGATGGAAGGCGTCTCGCATAATTACCTGCGTAAACACTACTATAATATCTGGTTTACACTTCAATGCCGGTCTCAGCTCAGTGTTGATGATACTCTGTCGCGGTTATCCGCAAAGGCCGGCGTTATGTTTCACAGCTTGCCGGTTGTACGGGCGTTCAAGCTCGATGTCCGTTTTGATGCCGACAGCGCCGGCCGGAGGATGCTCAAAGGCAATGCGAAAACCCCGCAGCGCAAGGTGGTGAGGACAAGCGCGATTCAGAAGCGGCTTTTGGCTGAACTGGCCAAGAGGCTGCCTATCGATGCCGAGCCGTTTCGGCTTCTCTGTCGGGGACGAGAGAAAGCAGCGGACGTCCTCGCTGAAACAGCAAAGCTTGTCAGAAACGGCGCAGTCAGGCGAATCGCCGCGATTGTTGACCATCACAAGCTCGGCTTTGCGGCTAATGCCCTCTTTGTATGCGCAACAAAACCGGGGCGGGCAAGGCGGACAGGCAAGGCATTGGCCAAAGTCGAAATCGTCAGTCACTGCTATCAACGCAAACCGTTCGCCGGCTGGCCGTACAACCTGTTTGCAATGATGCACGGCAGGACAATGCCGTATATTCAGCGCATAGCCGGGCAATTCGCAAAACAGGAAGCAATTGAGTCGTATGAGTTACTGGCAACAGTAAAAGAACTCAAGAAGCAGCCGCTGCGCCTCGACGCCGACAACCTGTAGCCGGGTACAGTTAAAACCTCGCCGTAGCAGGCGCCAGTATCCTGAAAAGCAGCAGTTCCGCCCTACTCTTGACGATATACAGATTATTGCGTAGTATGCGTTGTTGGCTCGGAACGCCTGCCGCAAGTTGTTGTAAAAGCAGAATTTGTGATTGACGGTTGACGTGGTTGCGGGGCCAGACATAGGGATACAGAAATGGATGAGTTGAAACAAATTCGGGACAGGGCAGCACTGTCGGGCTGGCCGATGATTATCGCCTGGGTGGCGATGCTGATATTCGCCTGCCACGCCAGCACCCACATGGTCGCCGCCGGGGACACCTGGGTCGCAATGGCCTGCGGGCGCCACTTTATCAACCACGGCGTGAGCACCTTTGAGCCGTTCAGCGCATACTCGCACAAGGCAGGACCCACCCCGGAAGAGGTAAAAACCTGGCCTAAGTGGGCCCAGTGGCTCACCGATAAAGTGGGTATCGAAACGGTAAAATACTGGCACCCCACCGGCTGGGTTAACCAGAACTGGCTCACCCACGTTATGTTCTACTGGCTGACGCACCTGTCCCCCTTCGCCGACGCCCACGACTGGTCATTCAACACCCTTGTTTACTGGAAATTCGCCGTCTATATTATCACGATAATATGCACCTATTACATCGGTAGAGTTCTCGGCGCCAATCCCGCCCTCAGCGCCGTCTTCGCCTGTTTTGCCCTGTTCATCGGCCGTTCGTTCCTCGATATACGTCCCGCAGGATACTCCAATCTGCTGGTGGCGGTGTTCATCCTTATTCTGGCACTGGGCACGTATCGCAGCTACCTGTACCTGTGGCTGATAGTGCCGCTGATTGTGTTCTGGGCAAACGTCCACGGCGGCTACATATATGTGTTCATTATACTGGCGCCATTCTTTGTTTTGCATCTGCTGCCCATCCTGCCCCGGCGATGGACGGTCTGCCTGATGAGCATACTCACCTGGCTGGCGCTGTACGTGGTAACGTATAAGTTTCTGAATCACCAGCCGTTTTCCGCGCCTTCGCCGCCACAGGACCGCCTCTTCCAGATGGTTTTGATATTCTCGGCTGCCGGCGTCACAATCGCCCTCCTCAGGAACGTCAAAGACGCCGCGCTCTACACCTCCCATATCCTGGCAACTGTAATTGTTTTCCTGGCGCTTCTCCCGCGGTTTTTCCCTGATAGATTGACGCGCTACACCACCGAGGTCATTGAGTATGTGCAAAATTCACGCCAGACGTACTTGGTCACATTTATGGCCTGCGTGGGGCTTGGCGTCGTAATGACTTCGCTTCGGGACCGCCTCGTAAAAGTCAGCCCGCGAGCCCTCGTACACACCGCCCTTATCGGCGTAATCGCGTTTGTTGCGTCGATAGTATTCAATCCTTTCCACCTGACGAATCTGACGCACACCTTCATAATCAGCATCAGCGAGGACGCGGAGGGCTGGCGAAAAGTCCACGAATGGTGGCCTGCATTCGCCTGGGACAACCCCGTGGGCACCGGCTTCCCGCTGCTTGTGATGCTGATACTGGCCGTGGGCCTGCTGGCATTGTGGCTTTTCAGCAGATTCCTTGTCCCCAAATACCTCAAGCCGCGCAAAGAAATCCTCCAGGCGCAGCAGAAGAAGTTCACGATGCTCTGGGCCGTCCTGCTGTATGCACTGGCTATCCTGGTGTGCTGGACGGCGTCCGTGTCGTTCTCGCTCAGCGATGCAAGCCCGCAGAACCTGCTGCTGTGCGCCCTTTTCGCGGCCGTCGTCTGGGCAGGTGCAACTAAGAACATTCACCTCATTTATCTTGTCGTCCCGCTGACATTGTTCGGTCTCTATACAAGTTCGCAAGCCAGGCAGTACGACGGCAGGTATATCTACCCATTCGTTGTCATCCCCATCTTTGTCGTGGCAGACCTCGCCGCGTCGCTGCTTAAAAAAGACCGCTCCCGGCGACTCTATGACATTCTGTTCGTAATCGCCGCCGCCGCGGCCGGCCTGATATTGATGACGCTGCTCTTGAATCCGTTTAAGCTTGCCTCCATCTGGAACATCGACCAGTGGGGCAAACTTATGCGGCTGTGGGGCAGCCCATACGAGAGAAACCTTGAACTCAGTTATAAATACCTATTCCCAACCCTCTACATACTTAATCCCCTTGCGGCCGTCGTCTGGCTGGCTGTTACTTATCTGCGCAAAATCGCCCCGCCTGCCGCCGGCGGCGAAGCTCGCCCTGCCTTGCCCGATTATCAACTGCCGAAGGTTGACCTGGCGCTTCTGACTATCGCGGGAATGACCGTTTATATGGCGATAAGGTCGCGCAGGTTCATACCGATAGCAGGCATAGCAACCTGTCCCGTGATAGCAATGCTGCTGGACCAGATGGTGCGCACGATAGCGTCTGCGCGTAATTTTTATCGCACCACCCGGCTGTCCGTCCCGCCGATGACGCGGGGCACGCAGAGATTTCTTATCTGCATCGGAGCGGCCGTAACGCTCTTTCTGGGCATCTACTGGGGGCTGAAGTTCAAACGAGTGTATCTCGACCCTTGGCCCACGGATTCGGTGCTCAAGTCAATGTTTATGCGTATGACCGCGTCACACGCCAAGCCCTTCTACGCCTGTAAGTTCATCACCGATAACAAGCTGTCCGGCAAGATGTTCAACTACTGGACCGAGGGCGGCTTTATCGCCTGGGGACAGCAGCCCGACCCCAATACCGGGCGGACGCCTCTGCAACTGTTTATGGACGGCCGCGCACAGGCGGCATACGACTATAGTGCCTATCAAATGTGGATGGGGATTTACCAGGACAACGAGATTGTACGCAGCGCCGCAATGAGGGGGCGGGAAATGACGCCGGAGGAATACACTCGGCTCGCCGCCTGGCTCAGCGAACAGTTGCGCGCCCATAACGTCTGGGTCACTATGATGCCGCCGACCGAGTTTGACAAGCCGTTTGTGCTGGCTATGGACCGTAATCCTGCTGAATGGCCGTTGGTATTCTTAAGCGACAAGGAAAAAATATGGGTCGATATAAAAACCCCGCAGGGACGCGCCCTCTGGGAGGGAATCTGGACGGGCGCGACCGTTTATCCGGACGAATACTACAAGGACCTGATGATTGCGCATCGCTCCCTGACGGTGGGCAACAACATCGCGGCCCGCAAAGAAGGCCTCGATGCCGCCATAAGGGCCCTTCGGAAAATGCCCTCGCGCACCCCCGTCCAGATTATCAATCTCTTTTATGAATATGTCCCCGAGCTGCGTACCCAGATACTGGAGTTTTACAGAGATTACTTCGATGATTACACAAAAAACAAGGTCAGGTACCAGCACGAGGACAATTACCATCACAAGGCGGTGACGGCGCTGTTCGCCGCTGAGTATCTTCTCAAGGCCGCCGCCGCTCGCAGCGACAACGAACAGATGGCTTTCTATGGGAACGCAAGGCAGGAACTCCTCGCGGGACTGGGCACACTGGGCGACAAAAAATGGTGACGGCAGGACAATCCGGGCCGGCGAGCGGAACGCAGCAAACAGCCGTTTCCATCAGCATATTTCTGCCCTGCTACAACGAGCAGAGCAACGTTACCCGGACCGTCGAGCAGGCGGTTGGCTCGCTGGAAAAAACCGGCTTCGATTACGAGCTAATCATCGTCGACGACGGCAGCAGCGATGCAACCGGCAGTATCGCCGACGCACTTGCAAAACGTTACAGCAACGTCAGAGTGATACATCACCCGGTCAACAAAGGTTACGGGGCGGCGCTGCAGTCGGGTTTCAAAGCGGCCGCCAAAAATCTCGTATTCTTCACCGATGGAGACGGCCAGTTCGACATAAACGAGTTGCCGCCTCTTGTGCCCCTGATGAACGATTGCGACATTGTCGCCTGTTACCGCCTCAACCGCCAGGACCCTCCAATACGCAAACTCAACGGCTGGCTCTGGACCAAACTGGTCTGCGTCCTTTTCCGAATGAACGTCAGGGACATTGACTGTGCATTCAAACTCTACAGAAGGGAGATATTCGATAATATCACTATGTCCAGCACCGGCGCCCTGATAAACGCCGAGATTCTCGCCAGGGCGACAAAAAAGGGCTACAGGGTAACGCAGGTCGGCGTGCATCACTATCCACGAACTTCAGGCAGCGCCACCGGCGCCAACCCGCGGGTAATCCTGCGGGCGTTCAAGGAGGTTTTTGAGCTGTACAGCCGCATAAAACAGGGCCGGTGAATCGCCGCGTTGCATTTATGAATGACAAAAAAACAAATCTGTTCATCTACGGCTCGCTCTGGGAGCCAAGCATATTCCAGTCGGTTTGCGGACTTTCCTTCACCTGCAAAGGCAGCGCCGTTGACGATAAAACCCTCTTTGCCGAGCCGGCCTTTCTGCCGCGCTACAAACGCATAAGCCCCGACAACGTCTATTATTATGCCATTCCATCGCCTTCATCCAGAATCGAAGGCCTGCTCATTCACGATGTCCCCGATTCGGCGATGAAGCAGATAGATAAATACGAGGGCAAGCGCTACCAGCGGGAAACAGTGAGCGTCAATACCGCCGCCGGCACAGCCCAGGCGCAGGCCTATCTCGTCAGCCACGAGGCAATGCAAAAACACTTCGGCGACAGGTTTCACGTGAACCTCATACACGAGCTCTGGCTGCGCAAGCGCATCGAGAAATTCATCGAGAAGCACACTCGCCCCGGCGACAAGACCCTCGACGCGGGACTTGAGCGAATCGCCGTCAGGGAGCTGCTTGCCACAACCGAGCGAGACCTTGTCATCACCCATTTCCGCGTCGATGCCGTCAGCGACTATTACCTGGGGCACGAACTGGATAGGCCCCTGCCCGGCATCGCGCCGCTCTACGCCGACAAGCACGCCCGCAGGTTCATAAAAAACTATCTTGCCCTTGTCGTCAGGCAGGTGCTCGTTAACCAGCTCGATGAGAGAATCCAGGCGCGGTACCGGTTCGACCTTGAGCGTATGCTGCCCTCGGAAAGATATTTCAAACGCTCGGTCAGCTTGCTGGTCGCCCTGCAGATAGTAAACGGCAATGCCCAGACCGTTGACTTGATAGTGAGCAAGGCGCTGGAGACAATGCCCTATTCCAAACATGACCTTGTGGATTACGTCAAGTACGCGGTGCGGGCGGCAAGGAGCTTGTTCGACACGCGAATCGTACAGACGCATCTCGACCGTATCCGCTCGAACCTCCAGCCCGGGTTGATTCCGCTCGGCTGTGAAATAGAACTGAGCAACCTCGGCTCCGCTACCATACCCGAGCCGGGCCAGCCGAAAAAACGCGACGGCGTCTTCGACGGCTTCAGGTACTTCCACGATTTTTATCTTGATGTCCTCGGCTGGAAGCTCGGCGCCTACATTGATGATGACAGCGGCTCCAGCGAGCGCACCCGCCGGGTGGGTTTCTTCGAGCTTGCGCCGGGCCGCCTGAACGCCGCGATGGAATTGTCGCGCCCCGCAACCGCAGACCCCTGGCTGCTCAATCAGTTGATTGAGGAAATCACGCTGTTCTACGACGTTCACCCGCACAGTTTGCACTTGTCATTTCAACTGCTCAAAAGACAGGTTGGCCGCCAGCAGCCCCTGCCGCTCGGTTTTGCCAAGTGCCTGCTCGCCCTCGGCGGAGGCACTGAACGCAAGGAAAGCGGCCGATTGTGGTTGTCGAGGGTTGGCCGGGATGAGATAACTCGCGATGAATTCGGCGAAGAGCTGGTATTTGCAAGCACCAGCGCCCGCCGATGGAGCGTCGGCCAGGAAGAAATCGCCGACAAGACCACCGCAAGGACCACGACTTATGTCCAGCAGTACAAGTTCATTCGCCTGGAACGCCAGGCGAGCTATGAGCCGCTCATCCTGTGCCTCAAGGGTCTCCAGCTTTTCTTTAATCCGGGCGATTACCTCACGGCTGAGCAGCTCAAGGCAAGCGCCAAACTCCGCCGTGAATATGAAGAGCTGAAACACTGGGCGTTGCATCCTGCGCCCATCAATCCCCAGATGATAAGCAAGTTCCTCAAGGCCGTCCGCGATGGGCTAACGAACGAACGTCACCACAAACCCGCCCATAATCTGCACTATATCGAATGGGCGCTCGGCACGATAGACGTCCAACTGCGGATGTTCAACGAACAAGCCAAAGAATCGCCAAAGACGTAACTCTCTCGCCGCGGACTTGCCTGCCCTTGAGGTGAGCTTCCCTGAATTGGCAAACGAAGGGTCCGCCGTTTGACCGCTCCGCCGAGCTACGTTTTGGTCCCCGGTTTGAGGGTTCCAAGGGGCTTTCCCGTGGGGATCTCCGCTTCCGGCTTCGTTTGCCCTCCGTCGCACTGCGTGCTATGTAGGGCAGGCACTACGCCGGAC
>CAYGVZ010000117.1:0-8778 GCA_964353475.1 uncultured Pirellulales bacterium
AGCGGACCGGTGCAGCGCGGGCAAAGGTGCGTTCTCGCAATGGCTATGCTTGCCTGTGTCTGCGCAGGCAGGTTGTTGAGCAATTGCTTTACCTTCTTGTGTTCTTTCAAGAATAAAAATTTCTCGGTCCTGCCGCTCTTGTATTTTGCCGTCAGAGTTGCCCCTCGCATACGGAGCTTTTCGCAGCCGGCGTAGGGAATCTCGGCTATCGACTGTCGGTATGTGTAGTTGCCGGTGGTCGGGATGTGGAAGATGCGCTGTGTCGTAAAGAGCAGCAGGCAGCGCTTGAGATAATAGAGCATCAGGCCGCCGCCGAAAAGCTGTTCGAGAAGGGCAATCGGCGAGCAGGCGGTCGAGATGCGAAGAATTTTTTCGCCGTCATCCAGAAAAGGCGTAAGAAAAGAGATTTTTTTGAGCAGTTTTCGCTGCTGCCTTTCGATTCGTTTTTTATAGACGTTCTTGTGGTTTGAAAAGGCGACAACAGTATCGACGGGCAGCCCCGGAATGTCGGCTGCCGGCCGCGGCTCGGTCGAATCCGATAATGCAGTTGACATATACGCAATCCCTAAAAACAGTAACTCTCTGACTTCTCTATATCGGCAAAATCAGCAGGTAACCTGCTGTCAACGAAGACAATGCCGCCGGTTTTTCTGATGGTCAAAAAGCCGTTGCGATAGCCAGGCCGGACAGGACAGTTTCGCATGAGGTGGTTTGCCGGTATAATTACGGCGTCTTTGGGATTCGAAATATGCTGCTGAAAGACAAGGTTGCGATAGTAACAGGTGCCAGCAGGGGCGTCGGCAGGGCGATTTGTGTTGCATTCGCCAAAGATGGCGCAACGGTCGTTCTTGCTGCGCGCGACGCGGCAAAGTTAAAAGAGACGGCCCATCTTGTCGAAAAAGCCGGCGGCAAGGCGGAGATAGTTGCTACCGAGCTGGCCGAAGAAGAGTCAATCATACGCTTGGTCAGGCACACAGCAGAAAGGTTCGCCCGGCTGGATATACTGGTGAATTGTGCCGGCATAACGCACTCGGCAAAGCTGGAGCAGACAAACACAACCGACTGGCAGAATTGTATGTGGGTCAATGCCCGCGCACCCTTCATTCTTTGCAGAGAGGCCCTGCCACTCTTGCGCAAGGCCGAGCAGGGAATCATCGTCAATATCTCCTCGGTTGTCGGCGTCAAAGGTTATCCGCAGCAAAGTGCGTATACGGCGAGCAAACATGCATTGCGGGGAATGACGATTTCATTGGCCGAGGAACTCAAGGGTTCCAATGTGCGGGTGCATCTGCTCTGTCCGGGCGGCATCGATACGGAAATGGTATCTCGTGTCAGGCCCGACATAAGGAAAGACGAATTGATAAAGCCGGAGGAGATTGCCGAGTTGGTCTTGTATCTGGTAACGCACAAAGGCAATGCGGTCATAGATGAGCTTCATATTCGTCGTGCAACGGCGTCTCCCTGGTACATCAGTTGATTCCAGCGGGCAATTATGAGAGCGGTCGTACAAAGAGTATCGAGCGCAAAGGTTGAGGTTGACGGGCAGTTGGTCTCACAGATTGCCAAAGGGCTGCTTGTCTATTTGAGTGTCGGTAAGGGAGACACCGAGAAGGACACGGGGTTCATTGCCGACAAGGTAGTCAACCTGCGAGTGTTCGCCGACAGCGCCGGCAAGATGAACCTCAGCGTTCAGGACGTTGCCGGCCAAATTCTGCTTGTCAGCAATTTCACCCTTCACGGCGACTGCCGCAAAGGACGCCGGCCGGGTTTTGACGCCGCCGCCGAACCAGCTCTCGCCGAGAAACTTTATGAAAAGACCATCGAACTGGTGGCCCAGGCGGGCGTACCGGTCGGCAAAGGCGTCTTTGGCTCCTATATGCAGGTTAGCAGCGTCAACGATGGCCCCGTCACATTTCTGCTGGATAGTTCACGCCTCTTTTAATTCCAATTTGTATTATTTAAGAGAGTCAGGGCTGCTGAAGGCCGTTTTATCGGGTTCTAAGCGGGTTTTGACGGCTGCCAGGTGTAATAAAGAAGGATGTATTTTGTTGAAAAGTCACTGCCCGAATCAGCCGAAAGAAAATAGTTGTTCAGACCGGGGATTTCTATTGAGAGGTGTGGACGGAACGCTATAATCTCCCCCCTGCGTTGCAGGCGGTTCGGCAGGATTCGCCGGCTGGATAAACCGATGACAGGAATCTCTGTTAAACAAAGTTGCTCTTAATGGGCTTGTGAAATGGCAAAGCGAAAAGGCGCCAAAGGCGGATTGACGGCGGCGGAAATCGAAAAGTACCGCCAGTTGCTTCTGGAAAAGCGCGCTCAGATACTCGGCAACGTCAACACAATGGAAAATGAGACCTTCAAGAAGGAACGCAGCGAGCTGTCGAGTATGCCCTTTCATATGGCCGATATGGGTTCCGACAACTTCGAGCAGGAATTCGCCCTTGGCCTGATGGACAGCGAACGTAAAATCCTCACCGAGATAGACGCCGCGCTTGGCCGAATCGAAGAGGGTACCTTCGGTATTTGTGAAGGCAACGGCGAACCCATCCCCAAGGTACGCCTCAATGCTATTCCCTGGGCGCGTTATTGTGTCGTCTGCGCGGGACTCGTCGAGAAGGGCCTGCTGGGCGGCGAGGGCGCCGGCCACGGACCGCTTGTCACCGACTACGGCCCCGAAGAAGAAGAGCAGGAGGAAGAAGAGGAACCGTAACACCGCCGCGGATGTTCCCTGTTGCTTCCGCTCTGTATTCCCCGACCACCTCTGCCTGCTATGCGGGCCTCGTAATGACAACCACCTGACCGGACGGCTTACAGGTCGCCCTTAGACGCCTTCAAGCCAGTTGTCGGCGAGGACGGCAAAGTCGAACAGGTCGGTATCGCAGTCGTAGTCGAGGTCAACGGCGCTCTTGCCGTAGCGGCAATAGGTGAAGTAGCCGGTGGCGGATACATAATGCCACCCTGCCGGCGGCTTATAGACCTTCGAGACAAGCTCAACTTCGTGAGATGTCCTGTCGGGCATCGGCGGAATTTCAACGGTGACGGTACCATCGGCGTTTGCCTGTGTGGTGCCGATTTGTGTGCCATCCATCCAGATTTGAACGCTGCCCTCAGGCGGGAAACCTGTCCCGTGGATGCCTGTGGCGCCTACACCGCCGCCGCCGCCATCAGGCGAATACAATTCAAAGAGGTCAAGCTCGGCCTCTGGAGGCGGGGCGCTCAGACCAAACTCAAACGGTTCTGTTCCGTCCATCATTAGATAGCCGCCCAGACGGCTGTCGTTAGCGCTCACATTGAGCAGGCAAACATGGCCTTCGAATGGGTCTGAGCCGGGGCCAAAGAAATACTCAGCACGAATGGGGACTTCGATTGCGTGGAAGGACGGTATCGGCGTCCCGCCGGGGCCGTCAAAGAGTGCGTTTTCGTGGATAATCACGTCCAGCGGATGGGTTAATCCTGTCTGGCTGTCGTAGAGGTGCGCTTCCCTGTTCAAAGACAGGGCTGTGCCCCAGACGTGTATTTCGACAGTCGCCTCGTTTATAAAGTCGTGGTTTCTGTCGATGCCCAAGGTCCAGTAGACGTCGAAGAAGGAATCCGGGAAAAGCCCGCCAGTGCGCAGGTCGAAGGCGATGTCGCTTGTCAGGTCGCCGGGTTTATCCCAGAAGAGGGAAATCTCCCGCAAATCGGCATACGTGTAATTGGAGTCGCAGGGGTCGAAACCAGGCATACCGCAGGAGATATCGAAGAAGCTGTCAACGACGCGGCCCTGTCCCTTGATGATGTACTCGATTCCGGGTACGGCGACGGACTGGCCCGGCATTGGCTTGGGCATAATAACGACGGAATTGCCCCTTTTCCCTGCCCCTTTGGTGATTTCATTTATTTCTTCCGGGGTAAGGTCCGTGCCTCTGTTGGTGTACCCGTATGTCAACCTGTTGGCATCATTGGGGCCATAGAGGTCGTAGCCAATTGTAAGAATGTGCGTGCCCTCGTGTGCAATGGTTTTACCCATCTTATCGGTGTTTGGGTCTGGTTCGACTCCCATAACAGGGACATCGTGCTTGGCCCAGCCGTTGGTGGCAGGGCTTTCGATCCAGCAGTTGTTGGCCACGAAGATTTTGACGCCCCGGCCGCCCGGGAGTTTGGCCACCTCCTGCTGGCCGATGCGCAATGCCTCATCAATTTCGGCCCGGGTCAGCTTGTCGTCGCCGTTTCCAATGTTGACGGTACAGACGTCCTTAACTACGAGGCGGGTGCCGGCCTTGGCTAATGCCTCGTTGGCCTTTCTTATCGCCTCATCAACCTTGCTGCCGTCGGAGCCATCGACGATATTGACAATCGCCGGTATCTGCTGCTCCACCTTTGCAGCAGGGCCTGCATACGCTGCAGTGGCCAGGACGAGACAGATGGACAATACGGTTACCGCTTGGGGGGTTCGGTTTGTTCCCATAGTTGTTCTCCTCCAAAATATGGGTAAATCCTCACCTAATGTTTTTACACTTGACGCTTGATTTAATGATACCCATCTCGGCCCAATATGGCAAGCGCAAATTTGCCGCTGCGGCCAGAAATCTTGAGTGTTGGGCCCTGCGGGCGTGATATAATATCTGTCCCGGATTATGTGATTTGCAACCCGTACAGGGACTCTATGGCGAATTTCAGGTTAAATAGTGCGTTCAGACCCGCTGGGGACCAGCCGGCGGCGATAGACCGGCTGACAGAGGGTCTTCGCGAAAGGAAGAGATTCCAGACACTGATGGGTGTCACCGGCTCGGGCAAGACGTTCACGATGGCAAACGTCATCGCGGCGTACGGCAGGCCCACCCTGGTTATATCCCACAACAAGACATTAGCTGCGCAGTTGTATGAGGAGTTCAAGGAGCTTTTCCCTGAGAATGCGGTTGAGTATTTTGTGAGCTACTACGATTACTACCAGCCGGAGGCGTATATACCACAGCGGGACATATACATTGAAAAGGACGCATCGAAGAACGCCGACCTCGACCGCCTGCGGCTATCGACCACGGCGAGTTTATCGACAAGAGAGGACTGCATTATTGTCGCATCGGTATCGTGCATATTCGAGCTCGGTTCGCCGGAGGACTATAACGCCAGCGTCGTATCGGTGCGGACGGGCGACAGCATCGACAGGAACGAATTGCTCGGACGGCTTGCGGACATCCAATACACGAGAAACGATATCGAGTTTCAGAGAGGGACGTTTCGAGTGCGCGGAGACGTCATCGAATTGTGCCTGTCCTACGAGTCGTTCGCGGTGCGATTCGAGCTGTTCGGGGACAAGATAGAGAAGATGAGCTACATAAACCCGGTATCGGGCGAGGTCATTGCGGTTGAAGAGCAGGTTTTCATATATCCCGCACAGCACTACATTATGCCCGCCGATAGAATCGCATCGGCGGTCGAAGGCATAAAGGCGGAGCTGAAACAACGGCTCATCGAGCTGAAGAACCAGGGCAAACTGCTCGAGGCGCAGCGCCTGCAGGCGAGAACTATGTACGACATCGAGATGCTGCAGGAGGTGGGATATTGCAGCGGGATAGAGAATTATTCGCGGCATCTTGCGGGCTTGCCGCCGGGGGCGAGGCCTTATACGCTAATTGATTATTTCCCCAAGGACTTTCTGCTTATCATTGACGAGTCGCACGTAACGATTCCACAGTTGCGTGCTATGTGGGCGGGGGACAGAAGCAGAAAAGAGGTGCTGGTGGAGCACGGCTTTCGGCTGCCCAGCGCGCTGGATAACAGGCCGTTGCGGTTTGAAGAATTTACCGAGTCGTGGAACGAAGTAGTTTTTGTCTCGGCGACCCCCGGGCCGTTCGAAATGGCCAAGTGCGATAATGAGGTTGTCGAGCAAGTCATAAGGCCCACCGGGCTAATCGACCCGGAAATATTTGTCCATCCTGCGAGCGACCAGGTGCCGCATCTGCTCCGGGAAATAGAGAAGCGAGTGAAAAGGAATGAGCGGGTGCTTGTTACTACGCTGACGAAAAAGCTGGCAGAGGACCTTTCCGGCTTCATATCGAAGAAGGGACATCGCTGCCGATACCTGCACAGTGAAATCGATACATTGGAGCGGGTGGAGATTCTGCGGGATTTGCGACAGGGAAAGTTCGATGTCCTGGTCGGGATAAACCTCCTGCGCGAAGGGCTGGATTTGCCCGAGGTTTCGATGGTTGCAATTCTCGATGCGGACAAAGAGGGCTTTCTGCGAAGCGAGACGTCTCTGGTACAAACGATTGGCAGAACGGCGCGGAACGTCAATGCGACGGTGTTTTTGTACGGCGACAAAGTCACCGAGTCGATGGAGAAAGCTATTGACGAGACGAACAGGCGGCGTAAAATACAACTCCAATACAACAAGGATCACGGGATTACGCCTGAGACCATAAAAAAGGAAATCCGCACCGGGTTTGCGCTCGAGCTAAAGGCAAGGCAGACCGCGCGCGAAGCAGTGCATTATGAAGCGGATGAGTTCGACAAAGTGGAGCTTGCCGGCGCCATTGAGCAGGAGATGCTCGATGCAGCGCAGGCGATGGATTTTGAACGGGCTGCCCAGCTTAGAGACCGGCTGCGGGAACTGAAGGAATTGCCCGAATTCGTGCTGCTTGACTCAAAAAGAAAGAAGAAAGAACACTTACTGACTAAGAAAGAGAGAATTTGGAAAGGCAAAGGCAAAAATTAGAATGAGACAGCTCCAGATGGAAAAAGTGATGCCGTTGATTGATTTGGCCATCAGGGAGGATGTGGGCGAAGGCGACATTACCAGCGAATTGTTGTTTAAAGATACGGTTCGAGCAAAGGCGCATCTTATCAGCAGGGAGGAGATTGTCGTTTGCGGTATGCCGATTATACGCGAGATTCTCAAACGGTATGACGAACGCCTGAAACTGAAGATATACGTAAGGGACGGGCAGAACGCGTACGTCGGCTGCAAGATAGGGACAATCGAAGGCCCCTTGCCCTCGATGCTGACGGCGGAGCGAGTGGTGCTGAATTTTCTTCAGCGCCTTAGCGGAATAGCGACGACCACCCGCAAGTTTGTGCGGGCTATACAGGGGACGGACGCGAAGATATACGACACTCGCAAGACCCTGCCCGGCTGGCGGCTGCTGGAAAAGTACGCTGTTCGGTGCGGCGGCGGGCATAATCATCGGCTGGGGCTGTATGACGGGATTCTGGTCAAGGACAATCACCTTGCCCAATTGGGGAAGAATTTTCCGGCGAGGTTGCGCAAGGTTGTCCGCGAAGCCCGAAAGGTAAAGGGCGTCAAGTTCGTGGCGGTCGAAGTTGACCACGTCGATGAGCAACTCAACTACGTTCTCGAGATTCCCGGCATTGACATCGTGCTGCTGGATAATATGGGCCAGTGGCAGTTAAAGCACGCGGTGGAGATGCGCGATAAGATGTGCGGCAAAGGAAGGAGGCCGCTGCTGGAGGCATCGGGCAACATCTCGCTCAGCAACGTCTCGGCGATTGCCCAGTGCGGAGTTGACCGTATTGCGGTCGGCGCGATTACCCACTCGGCGACGGCGGTCGATATCGGTCTTGACAGGTAACAGGCAAATGCCGACGCGCGATGCACTCGACCCGGACAAAATCAAGGCGCACCTCAAGACGAAACGCATCGGCAAAGAGGTTGTTGTTTTCAGCAGCACGTCAAGCACGAATGATATTGCCGCTGAATACGCGAGGAACAAAAAGAACGACGGCCTCGTGATTTTGGCCGAGCAGCAGACCGCCGGGCGGGGCAGAGGCGGCAACAAGTGGTTCAGCAGTGCAGGTGACAGCATCATTTGCTCAATCGTTCTTGCCGAGTGTGACCTTCCGCCGGAGTTGCTTTCACTTGCCTGTGCGGTCGCGGTCGCCGAGGCAATCGGCAAGGTCGGGAAGACCTGCGCCCAAATCAAATGGCCCAACGATATCATCCTCAACGGCAGGAAAGCAGGCGGCATTTTGCTCGAATCCAAGCGATGCAAAGGGCATCAGGCGCACATTATCGGCATCGGCATAAACTGCCATCAGAAGCCGGATGATTTCCCCGCCGAGGTGCGCCCAATTGCGACAAGCATTGATATTGAAATGGGGACAGGTGTTGACCGGATATCACTGACAAGAAGATTGTTAGCGTCGGTTGAGCACTGGCTTGAGGTGGCACAGCAGGACAATAGGAAGGTAATCGACCACTGGAAGCGACTCAGCACGCAGTTGAATCAAAGGGTGGCGCTGGTTCATAACAGAAGGAAATACGCCGGCCATTGCATTGGCATCGACCCAGATAAGGGTCTCATCCTTCAGCTCGACAGCGGAGCGGTCAGGATGTTTGCTGCTGCGCACTCGACTATTGTGAGATGACCAGAGATTCTCGCGCCAATCAAACGAACTTGACTATGACTGTGCATTGTTTTGCGCCGCCAAGAAGCGTTCCCTCGTGGCTCACCTGAACTTTTCCGCCCACTTACAGGAATTTTCCAACATCCGTTTTAGCGTGTGTCTGTGCGAAGATGACCGGGACAGCGGCCCGTGTGACGGCGGAAGATTGTAGCGAAATACTGGCTGGAGTTGAATCCACAGGAAAGGGCAATGTCGGTGATTCTCATCTGTGGATTCTCAAGCAGCAGTTTGCGGGCGGCGTCAATGCGGCATTGGGTGAGATACTGCATCGGGGACAGATTGGTCAGTTGGCGGCAGTGATATACGAAGTACGTTATGCCTATGCCGCACTGCTCAGCCATAGTACGAAGCGTCCAGGGATGAACG
>CAYGVZ010000118.1:0-8756 GCA_964353475.1 uncultured Pirellulales bacterium
GGTCTGGGCGATTTTTTCCTTTGCTTTCTGGCCCTGGAAGCGGTCGATTATTTTTTGGATTTCCGGCTTGCACTGTCCGCAGCCGCCGCCTGCCTTGCAGTAGTGCGTAACCTGCTCAACGGTTGTCAGGTCGTTCTCACGCACAACTCTTTCGATTTCCTTTTCGGTCACGCCAAAGCAGGTGCAGACGACCCTGCCTTCGAGTTCATGCTTTTTCCTGCCGCCGCTGCGGTAATTCTCAATCGCCGCCTCAAGCGCTTCTCTGCCCATAACCGAGCAGTGCATCTTCTGTTCGGGCAGCCCGCCGAGGTAATCGGCGATGTCCTTGTTCGTTACCTTCGCCGCTTCTTCGAGCGGCATACCCTTAATCATTTCGGTGAGCACCGATGATGTTGCTATCGCGCTTGCGCAACCGAAGGTCTTGAACTTGGCGTCCGTGATTTTACCGTTTACATCAAGTTTGAAGGTCAGTTTAAGCGCGTCGCCGCACGCCATTGAGCCGACTTCGCCCGTTCCGTCGGCGTTCGCTATTTCGCCGACGTTTCGCGGGTGGAAGAAGTGGTCCATTACCTTATCCGTATATTCCCACATACCTTCTTACCTCTGACTGGCTGCAAGTGCCTGTTCAAAGTCAGCGATTATATCATCAATATGTTCAGTTCCCACCGAAACGCGAACATAATCTTCCGTAACGCCCGCTGCAAGCTGCTCGGCCTCGCTCAACTGCGAGTGCGTGGTGCTGGAAGGATGTATAACAAGGGTCTTGCTGTCGCCGATATTGGCAAGATGGCTGGCCAACTTGACGCTGTTTATGAATTTAACGCCGGCCTTCCGCCCGCCCTTGATGCCGAATCCGAGTATCGCGCCCTGTCCTGCCGGCAGGAATTTCTGCGCCAGCTTGTAATCGGGGTGCGAAGGCAGGCCGGGATAGTTTACCCACGTTACACCCCTGTGTTTTTCGAGCCAGCCAGCCAATGCAAGGGCATTCTCGCTGTGCCTGGCCATACGCAGGTGCAGCGTCTCGATTCCCTGCAGGAACATCCAGGCGTTGAAAGGCGACATACACGAGCCCATATCGCGCAGGAATTGTGTCCGCGCCTTAATGATGTAGGCCAGATTGCCGAAACTCTCGACGTATTTTACGCCGTGATAGCTCGGGTCGGGTTCGGTCAGTTCGGGGTATCTGCCGTTCGCCCAGTTGAATTTGCCCGAATCGACGATTGCCCCGCCGATGCTGGTGCCGTGCCCGCCGATGAATTTGGTGCAACTGTGGACGACGATATCAATTCCCCATTCAAACGGCCGAAACAATATCGGCGTGGGGACGGTGTTGTCGCATATTACCGGCATATTGTGTTTGTGCGCGACGTCGGCGATTCTATCGTATTTCAGGATGTCATTCTTGGGATTGCCGATGCTCTCGATGTAAATCAGGCGGGTGTTGTCTCTGATTGCCTTCTCAAAGTTTTTCGGGTCTTTGGGGTCAACAAACGTTACCTCAATGCCCAGCTTGGGGAACGTCTGGCTGAACAGCGTTACCGTCCCGCCATAAAGCGAGTTTGACGCGACTACGTGCTGACCTGCCCTGCAGATATTGAAAATGCTGACGTATATCGCCGATTGGCCTGAGCTGAGCGCCAGTCCGCCCACGCCGCCTTCCATCGCCGCCAAACGTTTTTCGAGAACATCGGTTGTGGGATTCATCATGCGCGAATAAATGTTGCCGAACTCTTTAAGTGCAAAGAGATTGGCAGCGTGGTCGGTGTCTTTGAAGACATAACTTGTCGTCTGATAGACGGGTACCGCCCTGCTGCGGGTGTCTGTGTCAACCTGCTGGCCCGCGTGCAGCGCCAGCGTCTCCAGGTGATACTGCTTCTGTTCTGCCATTGTAACTGCCTTTCTTTATCTGGTTGGTAAAACCGCCACCATCCGGTCGAGGGCCTGTTTTGCCCTTGCCCGAATGTCCTCGGCAACGGTGATTCGATATTTCATATCCTCAAGCGATGCGATAACCTTATCGAGTGTAATTTTCTTCATATTCGGGCAAACCGCCCTGTTGCTGGCGGGTACGTACTCCGCGCCTGGATTTTGTTTTTTCAGCGCGTGGATGATTCCTTTTTCAGTAGCGACTATGAATCGCTTCGCAGTGCTCTTAGCCACAAACTTGAGCATCTGACCAGTGCTGAGCAGTTCATCCGCGATTGCCTTTACCGGCTCGGTACATTCCGGGTGCGCCATCACAATCGCATCAGGGTACTTGCTCCTGAGGGCCTGTATATCTTCGACGGTGATAACCACGTGGGTCGGGCAATAGCCAGGCCACAGTATAAGGTCCCTGCCGGTGCGCTCTTTGACAAAAGCACCGAGGTGTCTATCGGGCACGAATATAACCGACGTGCCTTGCGGTATGGAATTGACGACCTCGACGGCATTTGCGCTCGTGCAGCAGTAATCGCTCTCGGCCTTGACCTCCGCAGAACTGTTCACATAACAGACCACCGCTGCGCTAGGATGCTCCCTTTTTAACTGCCGCAACTGCTCCGCGGTTATCATATCCGCCATAGGGCAACCCGCCGTTTTTTCCGGCAGCAGCACGACTTTGCCCGGCGACAGAATGGCGGCGGTCTCCGCCATAAAATGAACGCCGCAGAAAACAATCACGGCGGCCTGCGTGGCTGCGGCCTTTCTGCTCAGGTCCAGAGAATCGCCGGTAAAATCCGCCAAATCCTGAACATCGCCCGGCTGATAATTGTGGGCGAGAATTACGGCGTTTCGCTGTTCTTTGAGCCGTTTTATTTTCTCAAGCAATCGCTGCTCCACCGTAGCGCTCTCACTTCTTTGACTTTTTCTTCCTGCCGTGCTTTTTGTAAACCAGGTCCGGATGCGGCGTAGAGACGGTAACGCCCGGCGGCACCGATTCCCGTATCCAGACGTTGCCTCCAATCACCGCGCCTTTGCCTATCGTAACGTCGCCCAGTATCGTCGCCTCGGCGTAAATCGTAACGTCGTCCTCTATCGTCGGATGGCGCTTCCCGCCTTTTATTATCCTGCCGCGGTCGTCCTTTGGAAAACTTAACGCGCCAAGCGTTGCTCCCTGGTAAATCTTGACATTGTCGCCGATGATTGTGGTCTCGCCGATTACCACGCCCGTGCCGTGGTCGATGAAAAACCGCCTGCCTATTGTTGCGCCGGGATGAATGTCGATGCCCGTCCTGGCGTGGGCACATTCGGTCATTATTCTCGGGATAAGCGGCACGTCTTTCACGTAAAGCTCGTGCGCGATGCGATACGTGGTGATGGCGATTATACAGGGATAGCTGATGACAATTTCCTCGTGGCTCTTGGCGGCGGGGTCGCCGTCGAAGGCCGCCGCCACATCCTGTTTGAGCATATCACGAATATATGGCAGTCGGTTGAGCAGGTGTCGCGTTGCCTCCTCAGCCATTCGCCGACAATCGCCCGTCTCGCAGCTCTCCAGCCGGCAACGGTGCTTGTATGCGCGCTCAACCTGGGTCGAAAGCTCGGTATATATGTGACAGAGAATGTCTATCACCACATAGTTGATGTTCGATTTGGTCACCGTTCGCCTGCCGGTAAAGCCGGGAAACAGGACTTCAAACAGCAGGTCCAGAATCTCCAGAATCTTGTCCCGCACCGGCAGGTTCGTTGCATCTATGAAGTTTATGCCCAGGTCACCCTGGTACGTGGCGGTTATTTCTCTCACCAGCTTTTCGATTTCCTTGTTTGTCAGTCGTTCGGTTCCCATTGAAAAATCCTCACGAAATCGCCTTCAAACGCCGCTATTGCAGTCCCTGGAACATATCGGTTGACAGGTATCTCTCGCCAGTGTCGGGTAAAATGACTACTATGGTCTTGCCTGCGGCCTCCGGGCGTTTCGATATCTCGATGGCCGCCCACATCGCGGCACCGGAGCTTATGCCAGCCAACATCCCTTCCTTGACGGCCAATTGTCTGGCGGTCTCTATTGCATCAGTGTTCGTCACCTGAACAATCTCGTCAATAATGCTAATGTTGAGCACGTCGGGTACAAAACCCGCCCCGATGCCCTGTATCTTATGTGGCCTGGGCTTGCCACCGGACAGAACAGGCGAGTCCTTCGGCTCGACCGCGATGACCCTGATGTCCTTGTTACGCTGCTTGAAGACCTCGCCGCAGCCCGTTATCGTCCCGCCGGTACCAACGCCCGCCACGAATACATCCAGTTTGCCGTCGCAATCGTCCCATATCTCGCGGGCGGTCGTCTCTCGGTGAATCTGCGGGTTGGCGGGGTTCTTGAACTGCTGCGGCATAAACGCGCCCGGCGTGTCGGCCAACAGTTGCTCGGCCTGTTCAACGGCTCCCCGCATGCCAAGCTCGGCAGGCGTCAGGACTATCTTTGCTCCGAATATCTGCAATATCTTCCTGCGCTCTATGCTCATTGATTCCGGCATCGTCAGTATCAACTGATAGCCCTTGGCAGCGCAGATAAATGCAAGCCCGATTCCGGTATTACCGCTTGTCGGCTCTATCACCACCGTCCCCGGCTTGAGCAGCCCCTTCTTCTCCCCGTCTTCAATCATCGACAGGGCAATCCTGTCCTTGATGCTGCCGCAGGGATTGCGCGATTCGAGCTTCGCCAGAATCGTTGCCTTGCCTGAGCCGAGTTTGTTAATCCTGACTAATGGCGTGTAACCAACAATCGCCGTGATGTCTTCAAATATCGCGCTCATACTGTTCTCCTTGCGTACTATATCTGGTAGTCGCCGCCTTTCGCCTTTCTGCCGGCCTCAAGCAGTTGCTCCAGCGTTTTCGATTCCAGGACGCCCACGATGGCCTTCTGAACTTCTATCCACACTTGTCTTGCCAGACAATCGGCTACGCGCCCACAGTAATCCTTGTTATCGACACACTCAACTGTTGCCGTTGTGCCCTCAAATGCATAGAACACATCGCTGAGTTTAATCTGATTGGGGGACTTCGCAAGTACGTAACCCCCTTTTGCCCCTCTGACACTTCGAACTATGCCAGCCGACCTCAGCATACCCATAAGCTGCTCAAGATATTTGAGCGAAATGTCCTGATTGCGAGCAATGACCCTCGTCTGCAAAGGCCCCTTGCCGTAGGCCTGTGCCAAGTCCAGTGCGGCTCGTATCCCATATCTCACTCGTGTCGAGACCTTCATAATCTATTCCCTTGTATTCCTACTGCTTTGGTAGTATATTATACGAATCTTATCGGCCTTGGCTACAGTGAAAAACTAAAATTCTTTAAAAAACAGCATCCATCCAAGGCGGTTCCCCTAAAAAGCATTAAAAGACCCCAAATTTGCTCGCGCAGGTCATAGATTGGGGGGATTCTGCGCAGCCGCATCCCGGCTTCGTCAGCAAGGGACTTCCGACTTCGCTAAAACGCCGCACGAGTCGCTGGGGCAAGCGATGGTGTGCGCGGGACAGACCTTCGCTCCTTCGACTTGGTTCGACCCGCCGCGGCGGGCTCCCCACAGGTCGCTCTCAGGCCTACGGCTTGCCGGGGCAGGCAGGACAGGTTCGTTCAGGATGACAGCGTGCTGTTAGTCGTCGGCCCAGAGAGCAAAGACGACTTTGGCGATGTCGGTGTTGTTGATGTATTCGCCGAAGATTGGGTCATGGTTGACGGCGATTTCCTTAAAGAGATGAGCGCCGCGGCCTTTAGCAAAGAAGGGGACAAGAGAATTCGTGTGACCGCCCCAGTTCCACTGCATACCCGGCAGGTTTGAGTCGCCGTTATTGACGAGCGGATTCCAGACGGGGCCCGTGGGCGTCTGACCTGACCGGGAACCTGTGAGATAGCCGGTCTCGTGGTCGGCGGTAATTATGACGAGTGTTTCGCCCCAGTTGCTGTTTTCTTCGACCCAGTCCAGAACGGCAGCAATGGCATTATAGAAGCCGATTTCCTCTTCGATGACTCGACCGGAACGGCCGGAGTGCGCTGCCCAGTCAATTGCGCCGCCTTCAATCATCAGGAAGAAGCCATCCTGGTCTTCATCGAGGACGTTGATTGCGCCGCGAGCCATTTCTTCGAGGGTGGGTACGGTTTGCGTCACGGGGACCTGATAAGGCGGGACCGAAGCATTTCCGGAGCGATATTCCTGGAGCGTTTCATAAACCTGTGGTACGCCCACAACCCGCGCCGGCGCCGGACCTGTCATAAGGTTCTGAAATTCCTGGCGGGTCTGCACAAGGGTCCAGGGGTCGGCAGTGCCGTCGCCGTCTGCGTCTGCACAGGGTGTTTTCTTGCCGAGTTTCGTCCAGACATCCTGGCTGAGGTAAGTGGTATTGGCGGGCGTTCTGGATTTTCCGCTGTTGTCGTAGAGGGGGTGTCCGCAGCCCATAATCACATCAACGGCGCTGGCGGAAATCATCTCGGCGGCGATTTGGTGGAAGTTATTCCTGTTGGTATTGTGCGCCACGAAGCCGGCGGGGGTGGCGTGGCAGAATGGGACGCTGGTAACGACGCCGGTGGCTTTGCCGAGCGACTCGGCCTTCTCGACCAGGTTGGGCACAGGATTACGATTGACATTGACTCCAATGGCTTCGTTATAGCTTTTGACGCCTGTTGCCATTGCGGTCGCCGCAGCGGCCGAGTCGGTCGGACTGCTTTTGACATAATCGAAGGTAGCCCAGGCAATGGCTGCATTGTATGAACCGCCCACGGAGTAGGTTGACATTGCCAGACGAACGGGAAAATCCTCAAAGGGCTGGGCACCAAGTTGGCCGTATTCGTAGATGCTCGCAGCATTGACGTGATTGAAACCCATACCGTCGCCGATAAAGACAATCACGTTCTTTGGCGGGTGCTTGAACCCATAACGGTTGTTTTGCTTGCCTGCTTTGGTACCCGCAGTGCAGTTGGACACAACCAGACAGGCGGCAAGCAGAACCCAACACCTTGTTAATCGAGACATAGAGCCCCTTTCGACTTCCTGAGAGGCATTATAGCAAAGTGCCGTCCCTCTTTTCAATCTCAAACGTCGCAATGGTCATGTAAACTGGCCTCTTTCGCTTGTGGTCAAAGTTGCGTATAATTTTCCGGCAGAGCTTATATGGGCTATTTTCGGGAAAATATCGAGCGGATGAAGGGCTACGAGCCGGGTTTTCAGCCGAAGCAGCTTGATGTGGTGAAGCTGAACACCAATGAAAATCCCTATCCGCCTTCGCCGGCAGTGATGAAAATCCTGGCGGAGATGCGGGCGGAGCAGCTTAGGCGCTATCCCGACCCGACGGCGGCAGTGTTCCGCGAGGCGGCAGCGAAAATTAACGGCGTCTCGGCTGATTTTATAATGTGCTGCAACGGCGGCGATGAGCTGCTGCGTATGGCCTTTACCGCATTTTGTGATTCAGCAAGGGCGGTCGCATATCCCGCGCCGACGTATTCGCTTTACCCGGTGCTGGCGGAAATACAGGATTGCCCAGCAATTGAGCTGCCGTTTGACGAGGAATATAACCTGCCTGCGAAATTGGCTGATACGGGGGCGGCCCTGACGATTGTGTGCAACCCGAATGCGCCCAGCGGGACTATTGCAGGCGCAGAGGAGCTTGCATCGTTAGCCGATGAGCTGCCGGGCGTCCTGCTTATTGACGAGGCATACGTTGATTTTGCGCAGCAAAGCTGCGCGGCACTGGTGAACGATTTTGATAACGTGATTATTCTTCGCTCGCTGAGCAAGGGATACTCACTTGCGGGGCTGCGATTCGGATATGCGATTGCCGGGCCGGCGCTGATTGAGGGGCTTCTCAAGGTCAAGGACTCATACAACACCGATGCAATAGCAATCGCGGCGGCGACTGCGGCGATTAACGACCAGCAATACTTCAGGCAAAATGTCGAAAAGGTCAGGGTGGAACGTACGCGATTGACCGCTGCGCTGCGAGACCTGGGATTTGTCGTCCCCGACAGCAGCGCCAACTTTGTGCTGGCGCAGAGCAAAACCAAAGTGGCGAATAAGATATACGACGAGCTTGTGCAGAGGAATATCTACGTCAGGTACTTCAAACTGCCTCGGCTGGAGGACAAGCTGCGAATAAGCATAGGAACAAAGGAACAGAATGACAAACTGCTGGCGGCTTTGTCTGAGATTTGAAACTTGAGATTTCCGGAAGGATGGTTTTATGGCAAATCGAATTGCTCAGGTCCAAAGAAAAACCAAAGAAACTGATGTATCGGTCGAGCTTAAATTGGACGGCGAAGGCAGATACGACATCGACAGCGGCATCGGGTTTCTCGACCATATGCTCACGCATTTGAGCAAGCACGGCAAAATCGATATGAAGGTCAAGGCCAAAGGCGACCTGCACGTTGACCCGCATCACACGGTCGAGGATATCGGGATATGCCTCGGCGAATGTCTGGCCAAATCGCTCGGCGACAAAAAGGGAATCAACAGGTACGGGCATAGTTCAGTACCGATGGAGGACGCCTTAGCGAACGTCTCGATTGATTTGTCGGGCAGGCCGAGCTGCGTTTACAACGTCCAGTACAGGACGGACAAAGTCGGCGACTTTGACGTGGAGTGCATAGAGGAAATGTTGCGAAGCTTCTCGAATACGGCCAGGTTCAATCTTCACATCAACGTCCCGTACGGCACAAATAGCCATCACATAGCCGAGGCGATTTTCAAGGCGATGGGACAGGCGCTGGCGACGGCGGTAAAAATCGTGGGCGGTGATGTCCCCAGCACAAAGGGAATATTGTGATTGAGCGGCCAAAACCTGAATACC